>CAZTYO010000041.1:0-1558 GCA_964617925.1 Candidatus Woesearchaeota archaeon | reverse complement strand
ATTCTTTAAATCCTTTTTTATGATCATTAAATTTCTTTATTTCGACATCATAATTCAAGAAATAATGTTCGCACATCTCATCCCATATTTTAAGAAGTTGTTTTGTGTTTTTTGCAGATTGTATTTTATCAATTGCTTCTTCGTTATATTTTTTGAGTTCACAATAAGTGAAAGAGTCTTTGGACTTATTATTTTCAATAACTTTTTGTACTCTTTTGCAAGTACACGATTCGATATAATCCATTTGCTCAATAAGAATAAAACTCCTGTTTCCGCCATCTTCTTTATTTAAATCTAAAACTGCATGCCCAGTTGTACCTGAACCTGCATGATAGTCTAAAATTATGGCATTTTTATCTTCAGCTACTGCTGCATAAATACAATCATAAACATTGTATAACGATTTTGGAAAACTAAATTTACAGTCAGGTACTAATTTCTTAACTAATTTTGTTCCATTTTCATTAGCATCATATTTTTTATCAATCCAAACCGTTCTATACATACCAAAATTTTTTCCAAGTTCAATTTCCATAGAATTTTTCGATTCCTTAACTCTCAAGAGATCCTTAATCTTTTTAACACTTTGAAGAGCATATCTCCATTTTCTCTCTATACCTGATTTATCAATAGGCCAAATGTAATATTTTCCATCTTTTTCTTCTACTTGTTTTTTAGGATGGAAATCATCTTTTGGAATTTTATCAAATCCAATTATTTCTCCATCTTCAACAATTATTGGATAAAAACAATTTTTAGCATCTGTTCGCAAAGATTCTCCGCCATTATCCCTCAAATTTCTCCAGCTTACTTCTTCATCTTCAATCTTCCTATTACCCAGCGTTTTTCTCCTCTTCGGGACTACAAAATAAGTATATTCATGCACATAAGAAAAATTATCTCCCTGTACCCCTCTTGGGTTATGCACTATTGTAACAAAATGTTTGTCGTGTTCAGTAAAAACTTCATCTAATAAAACACCTAAATAAGCGTGTTCATTTTTATCAATGGCAATTTCCATAATACCATCATCCCTTAATAATGATTTTGCTACTTCTAATCTATTTTTCATAAAAGTTAACCAAGAAGAATGATTAAAATTATTATTATAGCAAAAAGTATTATTGTTATTATCTGGATTATACGGAGGATCAATATAAATCAACTTAACCCTTCCAGCAAACTCTTTCTTTAAAGAATGTAAAGCTAAAAGATTATTTCCTTTAATTATCAAATTATCTTTGATTGTTCCTTTTTCATCTCTATTAAAATCTTTAACCTTTTCTTCTCCTTTTGCAGTATATTTCTTAAAATTTGTCAAAACTTTTGCATCAAATAATCTATCAATTTCATCTTTTGCTAAAATCTCATTAAAGAAAATCTCATTTCTCTTTTGGTCTTCTTTTGTCATCCCGCCTTCCAAGACACAATCCTTAAACGGCCAAACCAGAGAAACTTCCCCTCTTTCGTTTAGATATTTTCCATTAACATTTAAGCCTACAATATTCTTAAATTTAGTATAAGAATCACTTAGAAAATTTTTATCTTGAATATAATC
>CAZTYO010000040.1:0-1621 GCA_964617925.1 Candidatus Woesearchaeota archaeon | reverse complement strand
AGCATACGAATTAGAAGAACCTTTACCTTTTGGAAGGTTATCTAATACTTGTTATCCACAATTAAATTTAATTTTCTTAAAAAAGGGAATTCTCTCTAAAAAAAAGATGGGGCAATACAAAATAAATCACAAATTTTAAAACTAAAAAAAGAGAATTACTTCCTATCTCTAATAAAGAATAATAAAACTACTGTACATATTAACATTATTCCTGAAATCCTAAATGCTGTTGCGATAGTATAAATATCTGCCATATATCCAATTAAAGGAGCAAATAAAATATATCCAAAGTTCATCATCAAAGAATTTAATGAAAGGATAGTTGCTCTATTTTTTGATTCTATTCTTTCATTTAGTAAGTGTGCCAATATAGGCGCACCGATATTTCTAAAGAAGCCCATTATTATCATAAAAACAATTCCTACGTAACCTAAAAAAACTGTTGCTAATATCAACATAAGACCATCGAAAATCTTAGCTGTAATTAAAACCTGTTTATCTCCAAATTTATGAGCTAGTCTATGAGATAAAAAAGCCCCTAATGCTCCCATAAGTGAACCAAGTGCAGCAACAATTCCAAAATAAGCAATTGGCAAATTTACAAAATTATAAAAAATCTGACTTAAATGATGTGATGATTCTGCAACACCAAATGAGAATAAGCTAAATAACGAAAGAAAAAGAAGTTGTTTATTTGAAATTAGTATTTTCACAGAGCCATGCATTTGTTTAAACATACTTTTGCTTAATTCTTTTTCATAATTAGGTTCTGTTGTTAAAATATATAATATTAGACCAGTTATACTAATTGGTATTGATAATAGGAATGGCAATTGAATAAATGATTTTGCCATAAATCCACCAGAAACAGCACCTATAACTGCCCCAGTTTTAAGTAAAACATGATTAACTCCAATGATCTTCTTATATTCTTTTTCTCTTTTTAATTGCTTTAATGAATCATAAAGAATTGCTTCTTTAGTTCCACTTGCAAGAGTATTTTTAAACGCAAATATAAGGGAGAATGCAACTAACATGTAAAAACTCGTAGAAAATGCTAATAATGTAATTGCCATTACCGATAGAAATCCTGCAAATACTAACGTGTTTTTTCTACCATATAAATCTGCAAATGCGCCTGTTGGAACTTCTAATATTATGGTAGTTATTGCCTGGATACTAAATAGTAAAGCTACAAGTGTAACTGAATCAACAATTTTGTTAAAGAACAAAACCATAACAGGTAAGAAAAAAGCTAAATTTGATATAAATGCTTGTACATATGCAATTTTAATATTTCTTTCCAAAAGACTTTTTTCTATCATAGGAATATTTAGAAATGATTCATTTATAATATCTACTATTAAAAATCTTATTTTGAGGTTCTAGTTGTAAATAAAAATTGGTAAAATACTAACTAAAGACTAAATTGCCCCGACTGTATAAATTAAAAAGTTCTTACGAACTTGAGAGAGAATTCCCTTAAAATCTAGTCTGCTTCGCAGGATTGATTGGAAAATTAAATTTAACTGAGCCTTCGGCTTTTTTTCTTGCAGAAAAAACGTATAACAAGGATTTAGAGATTCCGCCTTGCAGGCTCCATCCAAATTTTTGCTTCGCA
>CAZTYO010000039.1:0-1983 GCA_964617925.1 Candidatus Woesearchaeota archaeon | reverse complement strand
AGTTTCTTTCATCCAAATTTTTGCTTCGCAAAAACTTCTCTAAATCCCAATGTTAGTTTCAATCGGGAGAAAGGGCTAAAATAGAAAGGGGCAAGAAAACTTTTATATAACCGTTAAAATAACTATTATTATATATGGCAAGACATAGTGAAAGATGTAAAGAATGTAAGAAAAGAATTTTTGAATTACTGACTAAACTTTTCGGCGAAGTAAGAATCAATTATAATCTAAATTTATCTAATAATCCTGAATCATTCATTGACAACCCTCATTACAAAGATTTAATTAATATTTTTACACTTTTACAAAATTATAGAGACCATAATAATTTTATTCGTTCTAAGAAATTACCTAATGTGGACTTTTTTGTTGTCAAACAAAAGTTTATTGTAGAATTTGATGAATCACAGCATTTTACTAAACCTAGAGAAATTTCTCTTAAAAATTATCCGACCAATCTTAAAACTGGCTACAATAAAATGAGGTGGATTAAACTTTGTGATGAGTTACATAAAAAAGATAATGATCCACCTTTTAGAGATGAACAAAGAGCATGGTATGATACATTAAGAGATTTTGCACCTACACTCTTAAACTTAGAACCTACAATACGCTTATTTGCGAAAGATTATGTTTGGTGCGATTTAAACCCTGAAAATGAACTTGACCTTATTAAGTTTCAAAAAATACTAGCTGATAAAAATGATTAATTATACAAAAACAATTGTTCAAGATAAACCTGATTATGTTGGAAAGAAATTACTATTGATAACTAAATCCAAAGATAAACTTTTCAGAACAAATGACGGGAATTATATAGAAATTGAAATTGATAACACTGGCGATTTATTTGTATATATGGTTTCTGAAACAATGGTTAAGCAGAAAATTGAATATTCATTGAGAAAAATTGGAGAAATTTTTTTAGGTCTAAGTGATCCATCAGTAACTCAAATATTAAATTATTTTGTTCTTCCAGAAATGGAAGTCGAAAGAATTTTCAATAATTTAAGATACAAATACCTTAAAGCAATCCAATTATCTAAATTTGTTATTCCCAATAAATTTATTAGCGCCGACTATAACAAATCTTTCCAAGCATTAGCAGATATAAATGTATATCAAGGAAATACGAAAAATAGAAAACCAAATGATTTTTTCTGGAAAGATGTAGGTTTTTCAGAAACATCTAAGGATAATATTGATTTTGATGTAGAACAAAAAGAACTATCTTTTATTTTATCTTACCTTAGAAGTATAGAGGTTACCAATTTTAACAATATTTATGCTGAGTTAATCGCCATAAAACCTGGATTCCACGAACTTTTTATTCACGAAGATTATTTTGATGAGATTGCTATTCCCAAAGGGAAAGAAATAAGGTCAAGAGTTTTTAGATTATTAAGAGGAATAGGAAAAATATCTGAAATGGAAATTAACAAATTACCTCATGAAATAAATAGTAAAAGCTATTTTACTTATGCATCTTGTAATATCACTGAAGGACCTTTTGTATTTAGAAAAAGAATATCTGTTTCTTATTTTGATGAAATAAGCAAGATAAAGACAAAAGATGATTTAGAGGAATTAGATGAAAAATTTCATTATTTAGATTATTATAACTGCAATTTAGACACGCTTGAAAAATTAAATAATTTTTTATTAAAAGCCGAAAAGTTTAGATTTTTTATGTAAAGAAGTTTTCTTGCCCTTGATTCTTGTTCTTGATGTATCGCATTCGCTCAATTGATAGAACGCCCTTTCTCCCGACTTTGCGGACGCAATTTGACCCCACTTTGTAGGGTCAAAGAAACTAACAGGGCTTATACGGTTCGCAGGGTCGGCTTCGCCTAAATCGCCAAGCGATTTCCCCTGCTCTCCCAAATTCAAAATTTGTGGGTTGCCTCAAATTTTGAACTTCGCATAAGCCCGATGTTATGTCTAATTGTGAGAAGGTACTCGAACGATAATAAGATTTAAAGA
>CAZTYO010000038.1:0-2070 GCA_964617925.1 Candidatus Woesearchaeota archaeon | reverse complement strand
GCAACCTTTCTGGACAGACCCGATTATAAGAAAGCATTCCGTATTATTTCTATTGCCATTCCCATTAAAATTAAACCCATAATTCTAGATATTATTTCTTCCCCTTGACCACCCAGTATTCTCATAATTAAACTTGCACTTCTCAAAATTAACCATGTGAAAAATAGTGATAGTAATGCGGCAATAATTGCTATTAAATAACCGTAAGTTGTTACTAATAAAATCGCAGCTACAAAAACTCCTGGTCCTGCAATTAGGGGCATGGCTATTGGCACTACTTTGAATTCTTCTGTTATTCTTTTTCCTCTATCTAGAGAAAAATCTAAAACTAATTTTAAACCAAAAATTAAGATAACTATCCCCCCCGCTATACTAAAACTGGATACACTTATACTGAAGAACTCTAATATCTTTTTTCCGAAGAATAAGAAAACTAGTAATAAAACTGAGGCATACTTGATTGCACGATAAGCTCTGTGTTTTAATTCCTTATTGGTTACTCCCTTATTTAAATTTATGAATATTGGAAGAGTACCGAAAGGATCCATTACGGCAAACATTAAAACGAAAGCCTTGATTATTTCTGTTATCATGCCCTGAAAATTAGTTAATTTCTTTATAAATTTTACTGAAAAATGATTATTATTTGAGAAGTTTTAAAAATGATATGTGATTATCTAATTCATGAAGAAATTTATTTAGAATATACTGATGGAGTGGTTGATTCTTTATTAGATTCAAATTATACTCAATCTGAAATAGATCAAATGGAAGAAGAAGCAAATAATGATGTTTCAAATACAATGGGAAATAATGGTACTTATCTTTTTGATACTTCTGATTTATATTATATGTTTGAAAAGTGGAGTGAAAATGAGATTAATTCAGGGGTCAGTTGTTCTGTACCCATGGGCAATATGGTTTGTATTCCAACTGGAGATCTTGAAGTTGCTGAATGTTCTGGAAATTATTGGTGAGGAACTGATTCAGACTAATGCATAAGATATTCTGTTATTGTAAATGTATTTTCTGAAGTAGATGGAAAGATGATTGGACCCGTTGAAATATTAGATGAACAAGCAGTTGTTTTTTCTGTGGATAATGTTAATAGAACTGTTAATTATTTAGAAACTTCTAGTATTAATGGAGTTAGTATAAAAAATTTAGGTGTAAGTGATGGAATGGTTTCTTTTGAAGTTGATTGCGATTAAATTTTTAATTTATTAATCACATCTTCGTTAACTTCTTCTATGCTTTTTGAACCATCAATCTCAATTAAAATATCTTTGAAAAATTCTATTATGGGAACTGTTAAAGAATAATATTGCTCTAATCTTTTTTTTATTTGTTCGGGCTTATCATCATCTCTTTGAAATAATTCTGAACCACAGTTATCACATATATTTTCTACTATTGGTTTTGGAAATGTATTGACATTAAATATTGCCCCACAGTTTTTACAATTTCTTCTGCCTTCAAGTCGGTTTAATACTTCTTCATCAGAGATTTTTAAAAATATTACCTTATCTATTTTATCAAATGCTTTGGCTTGTTCTAAATTTCTTGGAAAACCATCTAAAATGTAACTTTCAAATTCATTTAATTTATTTTTTACTATTGGAATTGTTATATCATCCGGAACATTTATTCCGTTATTGATTAATTCTTTTATTTTTTTTCCAATTTCACTATCTTCTTTTTGAATCTCTCTGAATATATCCCCCGTAGAAATATGTTCAATATTGAATTTTGTAGCAAGTTGTTTTGCCTGAGTTCCTTTTCCACAACCTTGTGGCCCGAGTATAATAAGTTTTGTCAATTTATTATTTTGAATGTTTAAAGATTTATAAGTTTTTAGTTAGTTTTTATACCTATGAAAATAATTAATAATTATAATAGTATAAAATATGCAATTGGTTAGGAATAGTTATAACCATTAGTTTGGTGATTTTTTCTACATTACTTACAGAGGATATCAAAAGAATAAATCTTTGAAGGTTAAATCAAAGAAATGAGTAGAAAACTTTATAAATGCACTATTTGTCCAATTAAATATAATTTTCATTGGAG
>CAZTYO010000037.1:0-2545 GCA_964617925.1 Candidatus Woesearchaeota archaeon | reverse complement strand
ATTATTTTGAAAATCGCCCTGTCTCTTTTTTAGCCCCTGAAATTATTGAGCATAATCCTTGTTAAATGAGGGTGAGCGAAGCGAAAGGCTGCAAGCCGTCCCCGAGGATTTGCGAAGCAAACCGCAGAGTAATTTTTAGTGGCGTTCAATCAAATGAGCGAATGCGAGACATCAAGAACAAGAATCGAGGGGACAATCTTTTTTTACTTTTTTAGGGGAGGGGCTTTTGGTTCTTTTTCTAAAAGAACATTATAGGTGCATTAAAAAAATAAGAAATAAAAAATTAATTTAAAGCATCTTTGAGATTATCAGAAAATTCAGAATCAATTGAGTGAACAAGTATTAAGTAGTTATCCTCAATAATAAATATTTGATTATCTGCTGTATCCATAGTGTCTTGTGCTGAAATCATAGCTTCTCTTTGCGAATCTTTATATTGATATATTTCAATTTTGGTTTGATCTACATCAATTTTAGTTCCATCATATGCTCCAATCATCTGATAATACGTTTCTTCTTTTTCTCCTAATTCAAAATTAGTTCTAAGATTATCTAACAAATTATCAATAGATGTAAATTTTATTTTCTCAGCATTTTGATTGTTTTCTTCAACAATTTGAGTGTTGTCTGTGTTTTCTTGAGTATTTAGTGTATTTGAATTATCTACTTTCTCAGTATTTTGGTTTGTTGCTGTTGTTTGTGTATTTGTTGCACAACCTGTAAGAAATAAGCCAATAATTAGAAAAATTCCAACAAGTAATAATGATTTTTTCATTTTTAGTACCTCCATTGTATTTATATTGTTAAGATTATTTTTAAATGTTCCTTTTTCGTTTGCAATTTGCTAATAGATTGTTGAATTTAGTTTTTATGTACAAATTGTGTATAGATTGCTATGGATTCGCTAAATTCAATTAGTTTTGTAAAACGAGGAAAAAATCGTAAAAAAGTATTTCTTGCTTTGGATAAAGCAATGATGCCATCTGAATTAGTGATTAAGATTTATGGGAAAAATAGTAATACTCATTTTAATATTGTTTCAAGAGCATTAGCAGAATTGACCGAAAAAGGAATTGTTGAAGTTTTAAACCCCGAAAGAAAGAACAGGCAGAATTTATCAAAAGACAAAATTGGGAGAAAAAATATATAAGCTACTAATAAATTAAAGTATATATGACCGATAAATCCAAGTTTTTTGTTGAAAAAATAATATTAAAATATGATTCATCAATAGGGAGATTAGAATTTAGATTTATTACAGTTAAAGATCTTAGGTTCTTTAGTAAATTAAATAAAGAATTATCAGATAAAGAATTTTCTATTAAATCTGTATTTAATCAATTAGACACAGAAAAAAAATCAGGTGAATTTTCAAGCATTAATGAAGATGAATTAAAGAAAATAATAGATGCTTATGCAAATAAATCTAAAAATATTTCTAACTATTATTCTAAAATTACATCAAAAAATGTTTTTTTTAAATTTAAAAAATCCATTTTATTATATTTAAAAGAAGAAGAAAAAAGAATGCAGCTGCTGTTTAAATCTGTTCAAAAACAATTTGAACCAATGAAAAAAATATTTGCTCAATCAAATGCTTTTTCAAATATGATTAAACAACAAACTGCAATTTCTAAATTATTATCTCAATCATTAATTCTGAAAATACCAAAAATAAGTATTCCTAAAATAGTTATTCCTGATTTTTCAGCTCAATTTAAAATTTTAAACAATTCTTTCCTTAAAATTTTTGAAGAGCAATCTAAATCCTGGCAAAATTTTGCAATTCAATATAAAATTGCAAGTAAGAAATCTCTTAGAAATTTAAAAAAATATAATTGGTTTATTAATTCTTCAATGCCTGCTTCTTTTATTGCAAAAACTGCTAAAATAAAAGATTCAAAAGAAATGAAAGAGTTATTTATTTCATATCATATTTATGATAATTGTATTGTATTAAAAGAATATGAACAAAAATGGTCTCAAAATGTATTATTCAAAAAAAGAATGAAAATATCAAGAGATATTATGAATTTATTTGAAACAAATTATAAAAATAAAAAAGTTAATATTAATAATGTTGTAATACCTGTTTTAATAAATCAAATTGAAGGAATAAAGCATGATTATATGCAAAAACTAGGATTTACTAAATTACCTCGAAATCAATATGTTGATTCAGCTGGAAATCAAATTGGATGGAAAGCTGCTTATGAAGATTCATTAAAAAATGAAGATGATTTTACCAAATTAACTTTTGAAATATTTAAAGAAGTTTTATTCCAAGATGAAAATAAACCTGCAAAAATTATTAATTTTAGCAGACATAAAGTTTCACACGGTGCAACTAGATATGGTTCTTTTGAAACTACTATTAGGTGTTTTATGATTTTGGAATTTTTATCTGATTTGAATTAGAATTTATATATTAATATCGAACGAAGTGAGTCAATATGTGCGAAGCACCAGCCCCTCTCCTTTTTTCTTTTGTTTTGATTGTCCCCCCCTTCGAATTTTTTAGGCGCAGCAAGATATTGAGTTTAAC
>CAZTYO010000036.1:0-3156 GCA_964617925.1 Candidatus Woesearchaeota archaeon | reverse complement strand
GTTAGTTTCGTCTGACCAACGGGAAGACCTAAAATTTAGTGCAACGTTCCGAAGGCAAAATTTTAGAGTTTGTCCCTCGCAGTTTTTTAGGAAGCCCACTTTTTTGCTTCTTTTTTTCTAAAAAAGAAGGCGGCACTTTTTCCTACCGAAAGGTTTAAATACTACCATATATTACCATATATCATAATGATACAAAATGAAAAATGACAAAAATACAAATAGATTTGAGCGAGGAAGAAGACAGGATTGTAGAGATTTACAAATTAGTAAACAATTTAAAAACAAAACAGGAAGCAATTAAGAAAATGGTCAAATATTTTAAAGCCGATGTAAAGCCCAGAAATTTGGGAAAAGATGAAGAATATTATAAAAAAGCAATTAAATTTAGTGGGGACGAAAAATGAGTTTAGGTTTAATCTTAGGAATAGGAATTCCCTCAGTAGTAATTATCTATACTGCTTTCTACATATATAAAAACTATAATGAATTAACATATTTTGTTATCAAAGTAGATAAACAAGCGAGTAATATTGAAGCCCACTTAAAGAAAAAGATTGATTTAATTCCCGCTCTTGTAGAAGTTGTTAAAGGTTATGCAAAGCACGAAAAAGGGACATTTCAAGAAATTACAAATTTACGTTCCCAATGGACAAAAGCAGATTCAAAAACAGAAAAAGTAAAGACTGCTAATCAAATTGAATCGCTTCTTTCTAAACTATTAGTAATACAAGAAAACTACCCTCAGTTGAAAGCAGATAAAAGATTTCAAGATATTCAAAGAAATATGAGGGAAGTTGAAAAAGAACTTGTTCGTGAAAGAAAAAACTATAACGAAAAAGTAAGAAGATATAATGTTAGAGTAAGATTATTCCCTAGGAGCATTGTAGCTAAAATGTTTAAATTTGAAGAAAGACCATTTTATTCTAGGGAGGAATAAAATCTTCTAAAATGACTTATCATAGAAGACACGGAATGGTTATTGTTGATACTCCGAAAGGAATTTTAGTTGTTTCTGGAAGAAGCAAATTATTCATTCTTCCAGGTGGAGCAACGAATAAAGGAGAGTCGAGAAAAAGTGCGGCGATAAGGGAATTAAGAGAAGAAACAGGACTTAAAGGACATAGTTGTGAATTTCTTTTTTATCACAAAGGTTCAAGACATAGGTCTTACAAAGGCGGACATTTCAGAAACCAATCAAAAGTTTTTTTAATCAAAGCAAAAGGACACGCAAGACCAAGACACGAAGTAAAACATATTGCTTATTACAAAAGAGTAAGCAATATAAGAATTTCTTATAATACAAAATTAATTATAGAAAAATATTTGAGAATGAAAAAAGAAAAATCCCCTTTAGGATTTTTAAGAAAGATTTTTGGAATTTGAAAAAGTACCAAATAAGTAGAAAAATTTGCGTGAGTGATAACGAACCTCTTAACCTTTGTTAGACGAAATTTTTAATTTC
Organism: Candidatus Woesearchaeota archaeon; assembly: GCA_964617925.1. Taxonomy (GTDB): domain Archaea; phylum Nanobdellota; class Nanobdellia; order SCGC-AAA011-G17; family PNOQ01; genus JABHIB01. The sequence goes on along the minus strand of CAZTYO010000036.1, from coordinate 1,694 downwards.
GCTGTGGTTTTCGTTGGTCGGTTAAGAGAAGTTTTTCTGCGAGGCGAAGCCGAGACTATATGTCCGTTAGGACTGGGGGCTTCCGTTTTTTATCAATCAGCGAGGGACAAATTGAATATAACATCAGGATTAACCGAAGTTCGGCGAAGCCGAATTTGGACGGAGAAGTCTGCAAGACTTCGTAGTCGGTTAATCCTTGTTATATTCTCCGTTAGGACAAAAATTTAGTGCAACGTTCCGAAGGAAAATTTTTGAGTTTTACATTTAAGAACATATATTAAATTCCGACCGAAGGGAGACAATATTTTAAAGAAAGCCCCCTATTCTTCTGGAAAGAAATCTGAATCAATCCTTTTTATTTGATATGTTTTTTCAGGACTTACACCGATATTGTGTTCAATCATTAATTTTGCAAGTTTAGTTCCATCTATCAGAACAATATTTTTAGGAGTTTTATTGAGAATACTTTTAGTATCACTTGGGAACCTTGAAGTTGTGATGAATATTCCTTTATTTACTCCATGTAAATCAAGAGTGCCAACAAAATCCCTAACATTACTTGCAGTTACAGAATTGTTTTCTCCGTATCTTTTTGCTTGAAAAAATATTTTATCTAAACCTAATTTGTCTTGATTTACTTCTCCGTCAATACCTCCATCTCCAGATTTTTTGGTAACATAGGATTTTCCATAACCCATGGCAGAAAGTAAATCGGCAACAATTTGTTCAAAGAAATACGGATCAACAGTTCTCAATTTTTCAAGCAATTCTTGAGCTAAACTTGCAGTAATAGAATTATAACCTTTTTCCATTAGTTCATCTGGTGTAACATCTTCAAGGTCTTCATCTTCTTTTGTAGTATCTTTTGAAGTTTCTTTCTTTATTGTCCTAAATTCAATAAAATCTGGAAATTGTTCTAAGAATTTTACATTGATTTTTTCGGGATTTTGTTTCAGAACATCTAAACCTTTATCTGTGATTTTGATATATCCTCTTTTAGGAGCAGATAATAAACCTGCTTTAAGCATGTAGGTTCTTGCCCAACCAACTCTATTATCTATAATAGGTTGTTGCCCTGAAGGTAATAATTCTTGTCTCTCTTCTTCGGACAAGTTAAATTCATCAGATAGTTTTTCTACTGCTTCTCTGGTTTTGTGTTCTTCTTTATCTGAAAGAAACTTCAATAAAGGTAACATTAATGATTGATAGTCTGGAATTGCCATAATATTTATAGGTTAAAGTTAGAAGTATATAAATGTTTTTAGGGGGCTTTCTTTTTTGTTCTTAAATGTAAAATTGAATATAACATCGCGATTCAGGCGAAGTAATTTTCGCTAGAAAATTATTTGGGAGAGAACTGCAAGTTCGAACCGCCTAATCGCTGTTATGTGGTGAGTCTGCAAGACGAACGAGCGAAGCGACAGTATGACGCAGAGAAACCCGTTCATTGAGTGCAAAGCACCTTAGAATTAAAGAATCAAAAGCCCAGACATTTAGAATCCAAAATCAAATGGACTCTTAGACTTTTTTCTTTTAGGAGGAGCACCAAAAAGACTTCCACCAAAAGGAGAATCATCTTTTTTAGTTGTTTTTGCTTTTTTATCTGCTTTTTTTGCTTTTTCTTCAACATGGATTTCCCGATGACAATTTGCACATAAAGCTACTAAATTATCTCTAGTAGTCTTACCTCCTTT
>CAZTYO010000035.1:0-3389 GCA_964617925.1 Candidatus Woesearchaeota archaeon | reverse complement strand
CTTTAAAGATTAACTTTTCTATTTATCTTTTAGAAAAAGTTCATGAAAACAAAATCTTTAAAATAGTTCCAACAGAGCACTCCCGCAAGGGAGGGTCTTCTGTATAATATATCATTATATATTATTATATATCATGTATTTTTGAGATTGTTTACTTACAGAAGGGTTTAGCGACAATTTCGTTTTACCAACCCTACATCCTTCTTTTACCAACCCTACATCCTTCTTTTACTGACCCTACATCCTTTTTTACCAACCCTACATCCTCCTGCAGGTACCATTTCTTCTGATGATAAATTTTGTACCTTTCAAACCCTGGGTGATTTCATAGGAAGAGATGAGTTTATCTTCTTTAAGTGGTTCTAAAATATTAACTGTAAGGGTGTTAATCAGATTAGTCCTGTTTTTGTCCTGTAAATTAATTCTATCAATTATGGTTTCAAGATTGAGATCATGTTTTTTATAATCGTTGGTTAATAAAAACTGTCGATAAAAAAGACGAGCATTTACAGGCAGGGAATAAAATTGTAAATCAACTCGGTCATTAAACATTGATTTCAAATTATTTACAAAGAGCTCGCCTAAAAGAGTAGAGAAATTAATTCTGTATTTTCTCAATTGTACCACGCCATCTTTTCGGACTTTGACTTTTTCTTCTCCAAGCTCAAAAAACCTGGAAAAATAATTCATTTGATGCAGGCTCTCTTTTTTTGGATTATCTTTAACTTTCACAGGAAATAGTAGTTTGAATTCAGCTCGTGAAGTTTCAAGCAGCAGATTAAAAATTTGAGATGAACCCATCTTAAGTCCGGTTGCTCTCCGGAAAAAACTATCATCAATACCAATGGAGAAAATAGTCTTATTAATTGTCTTTGCTGTCACGGCTGCAGTATTTCCATTAAGCTGTGATTCCCTTAGTGCAATACTTTTTAGATTATCAAAAATCGGTTCCGGGTCTTTAGGTAAGCAATTTCCACCTATACTCATCAATAGAGCATACCCGAGAACTTCCATTACCATAAAGTTTTTTTCATCCCAATATCCATTAGTCAATGCACCTTGATATTTACCCTGAATTATCCATTTTATAGGAAAATTTTCTTTGCTATACTTATTCTTAGGGGTCGCTCTGATGGTTTTATTCATACCCCTCTCAGAATAATTTGACCATATTGCATCTCTTGACAACTCTCTTAATGCTTTATCTTTTTTTAATTTTGAAAGTGTCTGTGATACTCCATTTACAAGGTCATGGTAGATTCTATTCTCCTGCAAATAATATTTAATTTCCAATAGACTTTCATGCATGGTTTTTATATTTTCATATGATGCGTGCCGGTACTTTGGAGATTTTATTTTATAATATTGATGCGATATTTTTTGAAACTGCTGTATAGGTTCTTCTTTTTTCATGGTGCTAACTCCTTAATCAAACATTGATTTTTTTTTCAATGCTGTAATGGTGTCCTGTCTTGATTTACTTTCTCTATCTTTCACAAGCATGGTATCTTTATTCATAAACAGTGGAATTTTCCCTGTGATGCCTGTTCCTCTTTTTGCTTTAAAAACTATCAGGTCTGTGTGACCATCTTGTTCAATGATTCTTTCCCAATTGTTTTTCAACTTATATTCACCATTGATTTCTTCAACACATGATAAAATACCCAACCAGCTTGCTTGATATTCAATTGTGCCGCTTTCTTTGAATGACGCCATGGATAATCTTTGACCTGTTTTATAAGAATCTCTTGCTAACTCCGAGATTGCAACAATGGGTGTATTATATTTTTTGGCCATACCTGTAAGTAGATCTAAAATATTATCAACACGCAGGCGCTCATCTGAAGAATCTTTATCGGTTTTAAGTTTTCTCAGGTAATCTATAATTATGACAGGTGCTTTTTTATGTTTAACAATAAATTGATTGATTAACTTTTCCCATTTATCAATTGAGATATTTTTCTGGACTACATATTTTAAACCCATGATTTTTTTAATCTGGTTCTGGTTGACAATCTTTTTCAGTGCTGGTTTTTCAAGCTCTTGTTTATTAAATTTTTCAATTGAGATTTTGCTGAATCTTGACCAGGTCCTGTAGCGAAGTTCAGACTTCCCATCATCAAAGGAAAAGAACAATACAGGGTGGCCATTCAAACAGATATTATCAGCTATATTATTGGCAAGAGAAGTCTTCCCGGCACTTGGAATACCACCTAAGATATAAAATCTACCACCGATTAAACCGCCATTCATCTTCTTTTCAAGTGTTTTTAGGTTGCTCCCTGCAAAAGAAATTTGCACATAACTTTCATCATATTCAGCAAGAGCCTGCTCCGGGGTTTCCAATAGTGAAGATATGGAGATATCTTTTTCTTTTTTCTTTGCTTTAGTCTTTGTTGATTTACGGCTCTCATATTTTTTCACGGAATTAAATATCTCTTTGAGTTCTGATTTATCAAGAGGAGGGGTATTCTTAGACGTATTCCAATCTTTAATCATCTCCCAAACCATTTTATCAGCAAGATTTTTACCAAATAAATGACCCACAAGCTTTAATGCTGAACTATTACGAGAGCCTTGAGAGCAACCATTTTTAAGAAGTTCAGCGTATTCATTTTTTGCTGGTGGTGTAGTTATGGCAACTGCATTATCTTTCTTTTGTACGGGCTTCTCTTTTTTTGAAATTTCTTTAAGATAATCAATAACCCAGGGAACAGAATTACAAGAAGCCGGGTCAATGTCTGCAAAGGAACGACCTTCTTCCCATTCATATGCGACTCCTGAACCATGTATAGAAGGAGGAGCAACAATCAAACCACCTTCAGCTCTTATATCTATTTCTAACTCTTTATTGACACTTGGGCGGACTTCAAAATCAGGATATGACATATAATAGTGCCAACCTTTCCCTGTTTTTGCTTTAGGGGTGTCAGGGAAACCTCCTTGCTCATCAGCATATTCTTGAGCCTCTTGCGAATCTATATCAAAGACACACAGATTAGAAAGTTTGCCTGTGACAATACCAATGTTAGCATCTGGGTTTTGGGTAAACCATTGTGAGACTTCTGCTTCTGTGGGTAATCTTTTTTGGAATTGGGTCCATTTAACAAATGATTTTTTACATTGTTTAATAACTCGTTTTTCAATAATTTCATCTTCAGGTAATGGGTTCTCCAAAGTTTTATTCTCTTCAAGAGTTTTTTCTACAGCGGCAACCCATTTTTTTGGAGCATTCCTTTTGAGCATTGATGGTGAATATAATGGAATTATTGAAAACCCTCTTTGCAAATAGTTTAATGCGGTTTCTTTATTGTCTATCATTTTTATTTTCCTTATCTTGTTCAAGTTTTAGTTGTGTAGCCTGCCGGAACCACTCCGCCATTGAAATT
>CAZTYO010000034.1:0-3562 GCA_964617925.1 Candidatus Woesearchaeota archaeon | reverse complement strand
ATTAAATATATTAATTGAGACATTATAGTGAAATACGAATTACAAATAAATTAACAAATATGATACAATTAACAACAGAACACGTCTTTTAACAACAAAGCTCAGTCTCGGCGTACCATTTTTTAAATTTTATATAAGTCCCAATATTATGGAAAAAGATATCATTGATTATATGTTAAAAGATCCAAATTTAATACCTTATGAGTTTGGTAAATTGCACGGGCATTCTTTAGAAGATTTATGTTTAGTGAGAAAGAAGTTATTGATAAATCTTGGACAGTTTGGGGACAAACTACTTTCATTAGAAGAAGATTATAAAATGTATGAAGGAAAAAAACAAGAACTTCTTGAAGAAGTAATGTATTTAGTAAAAGAAAATATAAACAGAATATATTAAGTTCCAAAACATTTTTATAAGTAGAAATGAAAATTAAACTATGATACTTGAAATAATCTTAGCATTCTTTGGTTTAATCTCCGGAATAATTTTAGCAAATTATACTAAAGAGGAATTAAAAACTGGAAAAAAGTATTTCGTAATTATTTACAAAACAATATTAATTGTAGCAATTTTATATGCATTATTTTTAGCAAGTATCAACATATATTTATTTGGAGTAATAGTTGGAGCAATTTCATTTATTTTTTTAAGAAATATTTACTTTTACTTAGGTTTACTAATCTTTTCAACATTTAATCTTTACATGTTTTATTTAGTATTTTTATTTGGGATTCCATATGGATCATTAATTTATTCAAAAAAAGATTTAAGGAATATAGTTCTAAACAGTTTTGTATGGTTTATAGCTGCAGCATTAATATTATTAATAAATTTTAATCAAACTTTCATACTCTCTTTTTCTGCTGGAGCAATGTTTATGGCCTTCCTAAAGAAAATTCATTAAGTTTATAAACTAATTTTTTACTGAATTTCTATGGTATTTTACATGATTGGAATTGGATTAAATGATGAGAAAGATATAACTGTAAAAGGATTAGAAGCAGTAAAGTCTTGTAAATACATCTATTTAGAAAATTATACTTCCATATTATCTTGTCCAAAAGAAAAGTTAGAAGAAATGTATGGAAAAGAAATAATTTTGGCAGATAGAAATCTAGTTGAAAAAAAGTCTGATGAAATGTTAGAGAAAGCAAAAGAAGAGAATGTTGCATTTTTAGTTGTTGGAGATATCTTTGGTGCTACAACACATACAGATTTATTGTTAAGAGCAAAAGAGAAAAAAGTAAAAGTTAAATTTATTCACAACTCTTCAATATTAACTGCAGTAGGAGTAGTTGGATTAGAATTATACAAGTATGGAAAAACAACTTCAATACCATTTAATCATGAGAATGTAGAAACTCCAATTAAAGTATTTAATGAAAATAAGAAAGAGGGATTACACACATTATTTTTGCTAGATTTAGATCCAAAGGATGATAAATTTTTAACAATAAATGAGGCAACAGACTTTCTAATCTCAAAAGGAATAGATAAGGATGAAATTGCTATTGGTTGCGCACAAATTGGAAACCTTGATCAAGAGATAAAAACAACTACTTTAGAAAAATTAACAAAAGAAAAATTTACAAGATATCCACAATGTTTGATAATCCCAGGAAATTTACATTTTGTGGAAGAAGAAGCAATTGAATTATGGAAATAAAAAATAATTTTTATGTTATTGTAAAAACTAATTCTCCAAAAAATGAGATAATAAATTTTGATGAAGAAAAAAATACTTATAGATTAAATATCAAAGCGAGGCCAGAAAAAGGTGAAGCAAATAAGGAAATAGAAAAATTTCTTACTAAGAAATTTAAAAAAAAGGTAAAAATCATCTCTGGGTTTAAATCAAAAAAGAAACTTTTAATTTCTTCCTAATAAGTTACCAACCCCATAACTTAAGAGGGTACCCACAAATTTAACTCCTAATACTTGTTGAACTTCAAAAGGATAATCACTAGCCATATATTCTAAAATATTTGGAACATAAGAAGCTGCAAGTATTGAGAGTGCAGTAATCTTTTTATATTTATTTTCAGAAAAACCAAGAAAAAAGCTAGATCCATTTGCAATATTAGTAGTATAATCAAAAGAGGTCTCAATTCCTTCTTCTAGCCCAACAGGTTCGCAAAAAGAGAAACTAACAAAAGAGGAAACAAGGCTTAGGGCAGTTATTGGATAAATTGCAGAAAATCCTTCTTTAAACTTATCTAACTTTGATTTAGGATCATAAACAATATTTTCTAAGTTTTTTTCCATACTTATAACAACAAAAACAAAATTATAAGCTTTATGTTATTTACCTTTAAATTTCATAATACTTTCAAACTTTTCTTCAATTATTTCGCCACTAATGGCATTTAATTTAACATGAAGAACATTCAAGGCTTTTGTAACATAGGTAATATTCCATATTGGATACTCAGTTTGTTGCAAAATTATAATTTTTTTGGTTTCTTCTTCACTACTGTATTTTTCATCAATAAGTTTTTTTATTAATTCTGAAACATTATCAATCTTAATATCTTCAATGTGTAATTCCTTTATTTCATTTCCTTCTTTTTTAAAAATTTCATCAATATTTATAGAAACAACATCATTTTCAACTACAAATACTGCAACTTTGCTATCAGAAGGATTATAATAATGGAATTGCCAGTTATTTACGTCTAAAAATGCACTAGACAAATAAGATTTTGGTTGTTCTGATTTCCATTTAGAGAATTCTTCACTATTTTTTATTTTCTCCAGAGAATCTTTTAGTTTATCTAACATTTTACTCTAATCTTTCCTCTTAATTTATATTTAAAGTTAACTGAAAGGTTTATATATCTGTGCCAATTTAATCAATATATGAAAAAAAGCATATTAATTATAGATTATTTGTTGATTATAATATTTGTACTAATGCTATTATCGAAATTTATAATTCTACCTTTCACAAAGATTGTTCAACCGCTATTTTTCACCCTCATTATTATACATATAGTTCAACATTGGAAATTTATATATTTCTCTACAAAAAGATTAAGAAAATAATTCAAAATTAAAATTAACTTTTTTCTTCAATCTCTTCCTTAAGATCTTTAACAAATTTACTAACAGAAACTCCAAATTTAATCTTGCCATCTCTTGTTCTTATGGCCAACTTTTTTGCTTTAACTTCTTTCTCGCCGATTGTAACCATATAATTTATTTTTTGATTTTGTGCATTCCTAACTTTTTTAGATATTGATTCGTTCTTAGCATCTAGTTCTACTCTTATTCCAGCTTGCTCAAGTTCTTCTTTCACACTCTCTGAATACTTCAAAACTTCATCATTAACATTCATTATCCTAACTTGCACAGGAGATAACCACAATGGGAATTTTCCATCATAGTGTTCTATAATGATTGACATGAACCTTTCTGGAGATCCAATTAATGCTCTATGAATCATAACTGGTGTTGCCAATTCACCCTTTTTATCGCTATATTTTAATTTGAATCTCTTTGGCATATTAAAGTCAAGCTGGATTGTAGATATCTGCCACTCTCTAGATAAGGAGTCTTTTG
>CAZTYO010000033.1:0-3590 GCA_964617925.1 Candidatus Woesearchaeota archaeon | reverse complement strand
GAGGGGGAGTCCAGATTTTTTGTTTCTTTTTTCTAAAAAAAGAAAATAGAGGGGGGCTTTTACTTTTGGTTATTTTTCTAAAAGAACATTAGATTTTATAGAGATGGCATCGTTAAATTTATAAATGAATGCATTTATATCTATATATATCCAAATAAGAGGGGTTAAAGATGACAAGAAAAACAGTTTCATTGAGTTTAGATGAAAAAATCTATGAAAAATATAGAAAAATATGTGAAGAGAACCATATTATTTTATCCAGGAAAGTAGAAGATTTTATGAAAAAGGAGATAGATGAAAATGACAAATCTAAGTAAGGAACAAATTGAAATAGAAAAAAGAGAGTATGCTATGCTTAAAAAATTAAATTTGGTCTTTAACGATAATCTTGCTCTCTTTGATTCAAGACTGAAAGATTCTTTGAAATACATGTATTATGTTACTCTGCCAATCATAATGGCAAGTTTAGAAAACAAATCTTTCAATCCATTTTCAGAAATAATTGAAAAGCACATTAGTTATATTATCAATAATAAAATGCTGGCTCATGGATACAAAATGTTGCCATTAGGATATTCTTCTGACTTATGTTTTGAAGATGAAAATAATGTTATTCATTTAGATATTAAAACAGCTAACATTAATAATCCCGCAGACTTCAAAGAAGAAATTGCTTTAGGTTTTAATCAAACAAGTTATCCGGGGAAATTACCGTCTGGGATAAGAGGAACAAGTGATTACTCTTCTGATGGTATTAATGAAGTTAAGACATATCCTATTTTGCCAGAAGAGTATAAATTTGATGGAAGTAGCAAACTTTGTTTAACGAACGGACTTCTTTTCATTTATCCAGATTATAAAGAAATCATTGATAACATAAGACAAGAATACATAAAGATTAGAAAAATATTAGATGAGAGGTTAATTGATTTATTTAAAGATGTTTTTGCAAATGAAAGAAACATTAACCAATTCTTAAATTATAAACCCTCAAAAGAAAGATTTAAACGTAGAGAATTAATTGTTGAAAATCTCGTTAGAGCATATTTTATTCACAATAAAAAAGAGTTAAAATTAAGTGGCGATGAAAGAAAAAAATTAGAAGAATTTTCTAAAAAAGTAGTTCATATTTCTGATAAATTGGGAGAAAGAGAGATAAAACCAGTTGCAATAATTTCTATTTCAATACCTAATGGAAAACTTGCCCCTCACTATGATTCTCAAGTAGTTAGTGGAAAATCTTTTGGAAGATCTATAAGATATCATTATGAAGATGGGGTTTTCAAGGGATTAAATGAAAGATCAAGAGTTGTCTTTATCCACTATGACAAGAAATATCTATCACAATTAAAAAGATATTTCAGAAAGATTGTAACTTATGATGTTGCAGAAAAAGAAAATTGAGGTTGAGATGATGAACACAAAAATCTCCGATTTTTCCTCAGAAAAGAATAAAGAAACAATAATTATTAATTCTGATGTTTATGCAGGATTAGATTATTTGGAAGATAATAGTATTCAATGTGCGGTAACTTCTCCTCCATATTGGGGACAAAGAGATTATGGTTTTAAAGGACAAATAGGAAATGAAAAAAAATATTCTGAATATATTGAAAAATTAGAAGCTATTTATAGGAAGTTAAAGGAAAAATTAGATTCAAAAGGAATTTTCTTTCTAAATATAGGGGACAAGTATCTTTCAAGATATGGAAATTCAAAATTGGGAATGATACCCTATAAATTGGCTAAATTTATGAAAGATAATGGTTGGATTTTGGTGGATACGATAATTTGGTATAAACCTAATCATATGCCCGGAAGCTATACAAACAGATTTACTTCTACTTACGAGCCTGTTTTTGTTTTTGCAAAAAATAAAATTAATTATTATAGTGAGTATGTAAAGAAAAACAAAAATTATTCAAATGTATTAAAGATAACTTTACAAGCAACACCCTATAATCATGTTGCAGTATATCCTGAAAAATTAATAGAATCTCTACTAAAATTAGGCTTTCCCAAAAATTCAGTAATTTTAGATCCTTTTGCAGGTTCTGGAACTACTGCAAAAGCTATGCAAAATCTTAATCAGAAAGAAAAATATAATATGAAATCTATTTTAATTGAGGCAAGCGAAGAATATGTCAAAATTATAAAGAAAAGATGCAATCTTTCTCCAAAACAAGAGGTTATCAAACTTCCTTTTAAGGAATATGAAACAAAAAAATTTGAAGAAAATGGGGCTACAAAAGACTTTAAGGCTACATTTGATAATGAACAAAAATATTCTAATAAGAATATAATTAAAATTTTTGAAAATAATAATGACTTATTGAATTTTATAAATGAGATGAAGCTGGGGAAAGTTTATAATGCTATCAGTAACACAGGAATTTTATATTTAGGGATTAAAAACAACAACATAGATAATATTCATTTAATATCTACACTTAATTTATATGGTTGGGTTATTAGGAATCAATTAATAATTAAAGAGGGCAAATCTTGGTATCCCATTTATTTGATTGTTAAAGACACTAAAAAGGGTAAATATAATTTAAACATAGATGCGGTGAGAGTTGAACATAAAGATAAACAAGAGAAGGATTGGAGCGATATTGATTTCGTAGGATATAAAGTAACAAATAGTTTATCAAAAACAAAAAAAGAGGGTATTATCGTTAAGGTTTTAAATAAGTATAAAGATGGAATGCCATCAAAAGTCATTGTTAAATGGGAAGATGAAAAAAATACCAAAGAATGTGTAAAGCATAATGGCTATCTAAACGAAACAGCATTTTCATTTAATTGTCCTAATTGCAGTAATAAATTATTAGATTTTTATGATGAGGAAAATATGGTTAGTTGTCCTAATTGTAAAATTGAGTTATGGAAAAATTTAAACACAATACCAAAATTAAATATTAATGGAGAGATTTATCCACAAGAAAGTGAGAGAGTAGATATAGACGTTGAAGCGAAGAATACAAAAAAAGATTATAATGGAAAATTTAAAGAACAAAAACAAATTAATTTTGGGGCTTCTCCCGGTGCAAGAAGCTCTACGCAAGAAACATATTTCTCAGTTCAGAGATATTATGAATTTCCTCAAGAAATGATAGCAGATTTATTAAAAATCTTGCTCGAAAACAAGAAGCTATCCAAGAAGAAACTTACAGAAATGTTTCCTGAATCTTATTTGCATACGGTGGGACATTGGTTTAGAAAAGATTTGGGTGGTTCTTTACCTGCACCAGAAGATTTAAACAAGACAAATGAAATTTTAAATATTCCTGAAGAATTTAGGAATTTAGTTAATTCTCGTTGTTTGGTTTTGCAAGCAGTTAAAAAATCTCATAAAGGAAAAAATCCCGGAGATTATTTAGAATTGAATAAAAATGATGCTCTAGATTTTCTAAAGAAAAGTGCTGAAGATTAGAGATGCCCCTCTATAAAATTTCTCCGCAGGAGACTATCTGTTCGAAGAACTAAAAGCCTCCTCTTAATAAATTTCTTTTACGAAGTAAAAGACAATATGTGCGTAGCACCTGGACTCCCCCTCTTTTGCTTCTTTTTTTAAAAGAAGAATG
>CAZTYO010000032.1:0-4154 GCA_964617925.1 Candidatus Woesearchaeota archaeon | reverse complement strand
TCATATTTCTAAACTAAAAAGAACCTACAAGAATTGGTAAACACACAAAGTGCTTTCTTATAGGTTCGTCTAAATTTATAAATTGTCTGTGTGTTTACCATTACTCTTAATATAGCATACTTTGATTAAATTTGCTACAGATTTTCTGTGGATAATTCAATATCACTTTTAACTTCATTACCCCATACATCCCAGCCTGGTGTTTTTTCACGGGCAAATAGTTCTATACGGGATAAATCACCCATTAACCTTAAAATCTCATCTCTTACTTTGTTTGGTTTTTGACTATGTTTCATTCTTGGCTCTTGTATTAACTGAAAAACATCTTTTGCTATTCTTTGCGGTTTTCCTTTAGTTGCTATTAAGCAAGGTTCTGTATTTCCTCTTGTCCATCTGCCTAATCCATAAAAAGGGGTTAGAGCTTTTGTATTTAATTTTACCCATTGAAAACCTATACTTTTATATTTGAATCCCCAACTATCAATAACTAGTAAAGCTTCTCTGAGCATTGGATATGTTGTCCAGAGAAATAAAATACAATTTTCGTCAGTTATTTTATTTATTGATAAATTACAAATATCATCAATACTCATAGTTTTGTAATGGGATTCACAATTACCATTACAACCTTTATCTTGATAACTCCAAGGTGGATCTGCATATATTATTTGATATTTTTTATCCATTTAACTTTTTCTCTAATTCCTTTAATTCCTCTAAATAAAACTTATCTCTATTCGTGGATTTTCTTTATCGTAAAACTTATAAAGACAGAGTTCAGTTATCTGATTATCATCCTCATAAACAATTCCAGACAAAGCATCAAAAATCAATTTATTATAATTATCTATATCGTGTTTTCTCTTATCTCCAAAGTAAAACTCAACCTTCAATTTAACATCTCCCTCTAGTAATTCTCCTTTATATTGTGATTTTATTTCCCATTGATAACTTTCTTTTAATTCTTTACCAGCCTTTGTCATATACACAGTTGGATAACCAAAACGACAATGCGACTTATACAAGTGGTTAGTACTTTGTGGTTTACCTGTGAGTGTTATCTTCTTTTGTTGAGTAACCATTACCCTTATTTTACCATATTTTTTCTTTCTTGTCTTAATCTTTCTTGTTGTTTCATACTACGTATCATCATTTGTTGTTTTTTACAATCAAAACATGTAAATTTCATGTTTGGATCATTAAAACTTCTTTCTACTGGTTCACCACAATACTGGCAATAGTGTTCGTAATATAGTTTATTTCCTATAAATTTAATTGGTTTCATTTTTCTTTGTTCTTAAAGTATTTAATGTATCCTTTGCTTCTAGGTATTCTTTATTGTTAGGTATAGGTATACCATTTTCTATGTAATAATCTTCTACTACTAAAATATATTCCATTGCTTCTATTTGGTTCATTTTGGACATTCTGCCTCTTTCTTTTACTGGATTGCCTCTAATATCAAACATAATGTTGGGACAAAATTCCAGTGTTAGTGATTTATGCCAATCGTCTATTTCGGCTTTGGTTATTTGCTTTTCTTCGCAGAGTCTTTTTAAGAGAAGCGGGTCAAGATGTAGTCTTTGTTCTGTTATATTGAATTTATCATTTGCTATTTTTGCGGGTAGAAGCCCTGCCCAGTAGAAACCTAAAAGTTTGTCTGTCTTAGCTTCTGCAGTTACAGAAAACTCAGTCTTTATAGATTTGCCTTCTCTTTTTTCTGAAAACCATCTTATTCTTTGTTTGTTGTAATCTGAATAATTTGGCTTGCCGTTTTTTATTGTTCCCCATACAGCTATTTTTTCTTTTGTTCTTTTAGCTTTCATGGTTTTTCTTTTAATTAAACTAATAAACTGACTTTAAACAATTCTTCTTCTAATAAATCAATCTTTTCTTTAATTTTATCTTGTTCTTCAGGGTCGTCTGTTGCTCTAAGTTTTTCAATTAATTGGCATATTTTTAATCGTTTCATAACTTCTTGTAAAATGAATCCAATAAAATTTTTTAAAAGTATTTTTTTTAATATCTTCTATATCTCCAGGTTCAAGCCAATCACTTAGTCTTTTAAATTTCATATCTTCATTTAACATTTCTTCAATAATTTTCATCTGATTTATCATTTCTTTTCTTTTTGAAAATGGTTCTCTCAAATCTCTAAGTCTTTGATATTCTTCTTCTTTTCTGATAAACATTTCTTTTAATTTATTAAATCTTTTTTTCTTGTATATTTCTTGAAGAGGAATATAATATTTTTCACAAGATTTTATAAAATTATTAAATTTATTATTAAATTCAACTATTTCATCAATTTCAATTCCAATAGCAATATCTGGTCTTTTCCAAAAAACTTGCCACAAATTAAATTTTTTATTGTATGTATCCGTCTTTGTCATAAATATCTTCAAAAAATTTATTTTTCATTCCCAAATAAAATGATGATAATATTCCATTTCTTCTGTTTTTCCAAATTCTAACTTTTGATTTTGTGTCAGTTTCTTCTATTTCTCTTATTCTTGGTCGTCTTCCTTTTTCATTAAACTCATCATTTGGAACTCTCCAAATACCCATAACTGTATCTGCAAATGCTTTTATAAGCCCACTATCTCTGATGTCTGTCATTTTTGGTTCTCTTGTTGTTGAGTCTTGTGGGTCTTTCAAATGTGCTTGGATAAATATAGTCAAATTGTTATGCACTGCAATATCTTTTAATTTTGCAATTATATCTCCTATCTCAAAAGACATATTTCCTTGCATCTTGGCTAAACTAAATAAGTGATGTAAATCGTCTATGTAAATAATTTTTACATCAAATTTTGTTATAGCTTCTAAAATTCTTTCCTCTAACCAATCAATTGTATTATTTGTGTTGTTTTTAGGAAGATAAAAAAGTGGTGGCTTAAAATCAAACTTTGAAAAGAATTGTCTAGGAGTAAGCTCAAATTCAAACCAAGCGGAGTTTATATTATTTCGTTCCATATTTTTTGTTAATGTCATAAGCAAAGAAGTTTTACCACTACCAGTTGGACCCGTAACAATAATTAGCTCTCCAGCTTCAACATTGTTTAATATCCTGTCCATATGACTTATTCCAGTAGAAAAAGAAAATGTGCTTTTATTTTTTTCTTCTCTTTCTAGTTGCTTAGCTATCTCAATAGATGAAATTATTTCATCATCTCCTGAGTATTCACTAAGTTTTAGTTCTATCTCTGCTAATTCTTTTCCCTTTAGTTTTGATTTAAGCATCTTGTTTATATTTGTTAATTGTATCTACACTAAAAGCTACTCGTGGTCTTTTGGCAAACTTTTTGTTTTCATATTTCTCACTATCAAAATAATAATTCATAATCTCTCTTAATTCTTTTTCTTTGTATTTTCCTGTAATAGTATAAACTCTCACAAAGTCTGATTTGTCTGTGTCGGGTGTGAAGCCAAAATCATCTTTTACAACCTTTTTGAAATCCTTGATTATGTTAGCAGTTAATTCTTGTCGTTTTTTTGTAGAAAGAATTGTAATTGAGCTTTGCTCATGTATATCTTCTTTATTGCTCTTATTTATTATTTTATTATTCTCCTCACCTGTGGGTGATACCTGCCTATCACCTGTAGGTGATACTGTATCATCTGTGGGTGATACCTTATTACCTCTATCATTTGGGGGTGATACCCTTGTTAAGACAATTAAAGGGATAATTTCTAGTCTATTTCTTCTGTTTTTATCTTTAAAAATTCTTTTAATATAGTTATGTTTTTCTAAATTTGTCAATGAATTCTGAATTGCACCAGTTGTTGTTTTTACAAGTTTTGCTAACACCGGATTGCTTGCAACGCATTTTTCTCTTTTAAGCTGTGTAAACCAGTAAATTATTCCATATAACCTTTCATCTAATGAGCTTATGCCTTCATTTTCTATAAGAATATACGGTATCAATATGAATTCTGGTGGAATTATTTTAGACATATCGTGATTTTATTTTTTTCATTGTCATCTTCTTGGATATAATTTTCTAAAGACTTTATTATTTCGGGCAATAAATACATGTCAATAACCTCATCTAACGGAAGTTTAAACCCTCCTAAAGATATTTCTATCTCAATTTTTCTTTTTTGTTCTCTTTTATCTATAATCATATTTTTACATACTTAAAAGAGCCAGC
>CAZTYO010000031.1:0-4182 GCA_964617925.1 Candidatus Woesearchaeota archaeon | reverse complement strand
ATTGTTCATCATTTAAACATGGCCCTTCATATAAATGAACACAATCTTGTGCACACATTTGACATAAATCTCCTCCAGTTTCGCCCTCTTGACTAGCTCCACAAATCACACCGGGATCTACACTATTAACACAATTAAGTATACATAATTCTTCAGCTCCAACCTCACCTTCATCAGAGGTATCTCCTTTCATATTACATTCAATATCGCAGGAATCAACATTTGCTAATTGACACTCATTATCATATTCTTCACAACCAACCACAATACATTCTTGCATGCAGGATTCACTTTCATCTAAAGGTTCTGGTTGAGCTTCAACTCCACATTCGACCATACAAAAATCTTCAGTATTATTATTTTCAACAAAACAAGTGTATAAACAATCACTATCTTCAGCACTTGGACCTCCATATCCTTCCTGTTCAGATTCAACAAATCCAACTACATTTCCAGTAATTGCATCAAAACCAAAATTTAATAAAAAAAACATTGAAATAATCACGACTGATATAATAGATAATTGCCTCTTTTCCATAAAATATTTTAGAATTATGCATTTATATATTTTTTCATGCTTTTGGCTTTGCACTTAAATAAGACCTAATTATGTGCAAAGCCCATCAATTGCAAAGGTTTATAAACCCAATTTTTAGCCAATAATTATTAATTAAATGGAGATAGGGAAAGCAGTAATTAAGTTTACACACTTTTTCTGAACAAAATTTAAAATGATAACATTTGAACAATTAAATATAGAAAAATCAATATTAGACGTAATAACAGAAGAAGGTTTTGAACAACCAACAGAAATTCAAGAGAAATCTATTCCTTCAGCAATTGAAGGAAAGGATATTTTAGCTGGATCTGCAACAGGATCAGGAAAAACATTAGCTTTTGGAGCAAGTATTATCCAAAATACAACAAATGGTGTGGGAATTCAAGCATTAATTTTAACACCAACAAGAGAATTAGCTCAACAAGTTAAGGATTCACTAAAGAAATTTTCAAAAAATAAGAGATTAGTAATCACTTCAGTTTATGGTGGAATGCCAATACAAAGACAATTTAAAAGATTAGAAGAAGCAGATATTGTTGTTGGAACACCTGGAAGAATTTTAGATCACATAGATAGAAGAACAATAGATTTGAAAGGAATTAAAACATTAGTTTTGGATGAAGCAGATAGAATGCTTGATATGGGATTCAAAGATGATGTTGAAAAAATAATGAGAAATGTTCCGGCAGAAAGGCAAACAATGCTATTTTCAGCTACAATTCATGGAATGGTTTCACATTTAATTGAAAGACATTTGAGAAATCCAGTTAAAATTGAAGTAGAAAATCATGTAGATCCTTCAAAATTAAAACAAGGATATTATGATGTAACTAATTCATTGAAATTTTCATTACTAGTACAACTATTGAAAAAAGAAAAATCTGGGTTAGTAGTGGTTTTCTGTAATACAAGACACAATACAGACTTTGTTACAAAGAATTTGAAAGGTCAAGGCATTGATGCAGAAGCAATTCATGGTGGATTTACACAAAAGAAAAGAAACAGAATATTAGAAAAATTCCATTCAGGAAAAGTTTTAACATTAGTATGCACAGATGTAGCAGCAAGAGGGTTAGATATCCCAAATATTTCGCACGTATATAATTACGATCTTCCAACAGATCCAAAAGATTATATTCATAGAATTGGAAGAACTGCAAGAGCTGGAAAAGAAGGAATCGCAATAAATATTCTTGCTCCAAGGGACCATGAAAATTTTGGAAAGGTATTACAAGAGAATCAGATTACAATTCCAAAAATAGATACTCCACAAATTGATAGAATAAATTTGACTTGGAAACCTCAACCAAATAGATTTAATAAACGAAGAAGAAGATAATTTCTTCTTTTTAATAATTTTTTTTCACATTTGTGAAACTTTTTCAGTTATAATGGCATTAAGAAGATTTTGCATTTGAGAATCTTCAATATTATTTAAGTTGGTTCCCATATATATTGCCCTAAACAAATTATCTATAGAGTCTCCAGAAATTTTAATATCGGTATTTAAATAACCATTAATTTTTAAATTTTCAGGAGTGCGATATAACATATAGTTATGGTTTGTTCCCCTAAATGAAACAATATGTTTAGTCGAATTCTATAATTTTAATTTTTTAACATTATCTAAAAATTCCATATCTCTATCAAATGTGCTCTCTACATTTTCATTCATAGCTTCCTTAAATTTAGAGACTGGGTCTGTTTCCCAATTTTGTTGAAATTGGCTTTTTATATACTAATCTAATGAATTCATTAAATTTGCAGAACTTTTAACTGTTTTTACAAAAGTGTCATAAGTACTACATTCAACCAAGAAATCGATATTTTCCTGAAGTAAGTATAAATTCATTAAAGTTAGAAAATCTAAATTATTTAATTCATCATCAGAAGTTTTGTTCATATCTCTCACTGAATTATAATTCTCATAGTTTAAAGAATGTAATTTTTTATCTAAATCAGAATAATGGGAATACATAGATTGAAGTTCTCCTTTTGGCCAACCATTTTCTGCATAAATCATAGTGGGAATGGGGGGGATAGTTACGGCTCCAAATTCATATAAAGTGAGTATTTTCAACATTATCAAGAATTAATTCATTAAAAAAGGTAATGCTTTTTTTAAATCTTCAGAATCTTTATGATATGTAAAAATTATATATTATTTTATTTATTTGACATTTTTTAATTCTCCAGTATAATAAAAACGCCGCGACTGGGATTTGAACCCAGATACCCATAAGGGTCAAGCTTTCCAGGCTTGTGCGATACCAGATTACGCGATCACGGCATATAAAATTGACACATAATTTAGTTTATAAAGTTTTATATATTGAAACTAATTGTTAACTTTATTATGTGTGGAATTATTGGATACATAGGTGAAAAAGAGGCAGCTCCAATTCTAATAGAAGGTTTAAAAAAATTAGAATATCGAGGTTATGATTCTGCAGGTTTAACAATTCTAAATAGTTCATTAAATACAATAAAAAAAGCAGGAAGAATAAAAGAACTAGAAAAACAGAATAAACCAGAAGGAAAAATAGGCATAGCACATACTAGGTGGGCAACCCATGGAGAACCAAATGAAACAAATGCTCATCCCCATTTAAATAAAAACAATTTTATATCTATAGTTCACAACGGAATTATTGAAAATCATTCTGCACTAAAAGAATTACTAGAAAAAGAAGGATATCAATTCAATTCAGAAACAGATTCAGAAATTTTAGTTCATTTAATAGAGAAATTTTACACTGAAAATTTAGAAGAGGCAACAATCAAAGTATTAAACTTAGTGGAAGGAACTTATGGTTTAGCAGTTTTACATAAAGATCATAAGGAAATTATAGTTGCAAGAAAAGGATCTCCATTAATTTTGGGGATTGGGGAAGGTGAAAATTTCATTGCTTCAGATGTTCCAGCAATTTTAAATCATACAAAAAAAGTAATTTATCTAAATGATAATGAGATAGCAAAAATAACTAAAAATAGTTATGAAGTAAAACACATTAACGGAGAACATATAGATAAAGAAATTCACGAAATAAAATGGTCTCTAGACGACATTGAAAAAAAAGGTTTCAAGCATTTTATGTTAAAAGAAATATTAGAGCAGCCTAAATCTTTAGAAAATACAATTAGAGGTAGAATAACAGAAAAAATAAAACTAACTCTAAATTTTAATCCAAATGAAATAAAAAAGATAATAATTTTAGCATGTGGAACAAGTTGGCACTCAGCATTAATAGGTAAATATCTTTTAGAAAATTTAACAAAAATTCCAGTTGAAGTAGATTATGCTTCAGAATTTAGGTATAGGAAACCAATAATTAATGAGAATGATTTAGTGATTGCAATCTCACAATCTGGAGAAACGGCAGATACATTAGCTGCACTAAGAGAAGCAAAAGAATATAATACAAAAACACTTGGAATCGTAAATGTAGTGGGATCAACAATATCTAGAGAAGTGGGATCTGGAATATATATCCATGCCGGTCCAGAGATAGGTGTAGCTTCAACTAAAGCGTTCACAGGACAAGTATTATCTCTAGCAACCTTATCTTTATATTTAAGGCAAGAAAAAGGTTTGCCGCTAAAACAAGAACTAATAGAAGAAA
>CAZTYO010000030.1:0-4679 GCA_964617925.1 Candidatus Woesearchaeota archaeon | reverse complement strand
GGTGGAAAATTATACCGCCACGCTCGCTCGCAACATCGTATATGCCGGAACGTTAAATACAATTGAGTTCTCGCTAAGCATTAGAAACAAAACGGGAAGGTGGCATCGTCCTAACGGACAATTAGTCTTTTTCTACGAAAAAGAATTTATTAAAAGGGGTGTCTTAGTGCTTCGCACATATAGTCTTTTACTTCGTAAAAAAAATTGATAAAATGAGTGAGAAAACAAAAACAGAAAAAGTTTATATATTAAGTACTATCTTTAATAATTATGAGCAAATATAACAATCTTTCAAAAGAAGAATTACTAAGATTAATTGATAAACAAGAAAATGAACTTAAAAACAAAAAGTATGGTTTAGTTTGGGATAGTGAGAAAAAGCCTGAAAAAGTGGTTCTCGATTGTGAAAATAATTTGCCAATTCTTGAAAGAGTTAAAGATAAAGAAATTAAAACAAATGAAGAAGAAGATAATATATTGATTGAAGGAGACAATTATCATGCTTTAACTGTTTTGAATTATACACATAAAGAAAAAATTGATGTAATTTATATTGATCCTCCCTACAATACAGGCAATAAGGATTTTAAATATAATGATGCTTATGTTGATAAAGAAGATGGGTTTAGACATAGCAAGTGGTTAAATTTTATGGAAAAAAGGTTAAATTTAGCTAAAAGCTTACTTAATGAAAAAGGGATTATTTTTATTTCGATTGACGAAAATGAAGTTTATCAATTAAAACTTTTATGTGATAAAATATTTTCTGAAAAAAATTTTGTAACAAACATAAAATTAAAAGTTAAAGCTGCCGCAGGAGTTGGTCAAGAAGGTTTTTTACATGATATTTGTGAGTATGTTTTAATGTATGCTAAAGATTCTTCAAAAATTATCAATGGAACGCCTAATATAGAAGAACCTATTGGAATGAATACGACAAAAATGTATAACAATATATTATCCTCTTTTGGGAAAGACAAAAAAATTGATTCAATAAAAGGGGGGATAGTTGGAAACATTGATGTTTATGAACATAAAGATTATGAAATTGAAAAAATCCCTACAATAAAAAGAGATATGAAAACTTATTATTCTAATTTTGATAAAATATTTCGAACCACCAATCCCCAAGGGGGTTTAATGAAAAGAGTTATGCCAAAATTACCAAAAAAAGGATTAATCTCTATAGAGTATAAACCTACAAAAGGAAGGAATAAAGGGCAACTTTATAGATATTACTTTTATAATGGTGCATTGTTAGTTTGGTTAAAAGATAGTGCATTAAAAGATAAAGAAAATAAGATTGTAGGTAAACTTGTTAGAAACAATAATCTTTGGATAGAAAATCTCCATCAAGGGATTGCTTCTGAAGGAGGGGTAAATTTTAAAAATGGAAAAAAACCTACAAGATTGATTAAAAAACTTATAGATTTGTATAAAGACAATCTCAATATTACAGTACTTGATTTTTTTGCTGGTTCTGGCACTACAGGTCACGCACTTTTAGATATGAATAATGATGATAAAGGAAAAAGAAAATTTATTTTATGCACTAATAACGAAGAAAAGATTTGTACTGATTTTTGTTATCCAAGAATAAAAAATGTAATTTCAGGTCATGGTAATAATAAGAAGTTGGGAGGAAATCTCCAGTATTTCCAAACTAACTTTGTTAAAAAAACAAATAACAGAGACCAAGTAAAACTAAATCTTACTCATGAATGTACTGAAATGTTGTGCGTTAAAGAAGGCATTTTTAATATTGAAAAAGAGAAAGAAGATTTTAAGATATTTTCTTCAAATAAAAAAGATAAATTTTTATGTATTTATTATAATTTTATTGAGGATAGCTTTAAAGACTTTCTAAAAGAAATTAGAAAGTTAGAAGGCAAAAAACATATTTACATATTTTCATTAGACAACAAAGTTGATGAAGGATTATTTTTTGGTATTAAAGATTTAACAATTGAAACAATTCCACAAAAAATATTAGATATTTATAAACAATTAGTCCGTTTAAATATTAAAGGTAATAAAAAATGACAAATAAAACACCTAAAAATTATCAAGAAAAAGCAATTACTAAATTAATATCTAGAAGTAAAGAATTGTTTGAAGATAATTTAGATAAAAAAACAATTGTTTTTCAAGCACCAACAGGAAGTGGGAAAACTTTTATGATGTCTCAATATATTCAAAGGTTGATTAATGAATATGAAGATAAAGATTTATGTTTCTTGTGGGTAAGTATAGGTAAAGGAAGTTTACATATACAAAGTTATGATTCTTTAAAAAATGAATTCCAAGGTTTCCCAGATAGTTTCTTATTAGAAGAAGAATTTTTTGGATCGAGGAAATCAATTGGAAAAAATGAAGTTATTGTTGTCAATTGGGAAAAATTAAGAGCGAAAGATAGAGAAACGGGAGAATGGAAAAATATTCTCATGAAAGACAAAGAAACTGTTAATTTTAGGGAATTAATTAATAGCACCAAAGAAGAAGGAAAAACTTTAATCATGATTATTGATGAAAGTCACTCAAACTCTACAAGTGAAAGAGCTATTGAATTAAGAGATGAAATCGTTAATGCAGATTTAACGATAGAAATGAGTGCAACTCCTGTTTTAAGAGAGGGAGAATATAATGAAAAAGTAGTAGTTAATTCCACAGATGTAATTGATGAAGGAATGATAAAAAAAGAGATTATAATAAATGAAAATATTTCTAAAATTGATTCAAATGAAAAAACTTCTCAAGAATTAATTATGGAAGCCGCTTATAAAAAAAGATTAGAAATTAAAAAATTATACAATCAATTAGGATTAAATATCAATCCACTTGTTTTAATTCAACTCCCAACTAGTGAAGCTGGAGAAGATAAAAAAGAATTTGTTGAAGGTTTTTTGGCTCAAAAGAAAATCAATTATAACAATCATAAACTAGCAGTTTGGTTATCTGAAGAAAAAGTAAATCATGAAAAAGAGTTCGTAACTCCAAATGAAAGTGATGTTGAATTTTTGATCTTTAAACAAGCAATTGATACTGGTTGGGATTGTCCAAGAGCACAAATATTAGTAAGATTTAGAGAAATAAGAAGTTTAGTTTTTGAAATACAAACAGTAGGAAGAATTTTGCGTATGCCAGAAGCAAAACATTACTTAAATGATAATTTGAATAAAGGTTTTGTTTATACGAATGTTCAAAGTTTAGAAATTAAAAAAGAAACTTATAATCCAAATATAATTAAATCTGTTTTAGTTAAAAGAAAAGAGAGTTATAAACCATTAAAATTAAGATCATATTATAGAAATAGATTAGATTATGGAGATATAACTTCAAAATATTATGAAGTTTTAGAAGAAACTTTCTGTAAATTTTTTGGAATAACTAAAAATAAATTTAATTTCAACATATATAATCAAAATAAAAAGAAATTGAAAGAAAAAATTGAGATTAAAGATTTAGATAACCAAGATGAAATTATTTTGAATAAAGAACTTAATACTAAAATGTTTGATTTACTAACAGATGAAAAAATAAAAAGTGATGAAACATTAAAAGCGAATTTATCACAAAATGACTTATTTCATGCTTTTGAAAATTTAATTGCAATTAATTTGAACGGTTTTGCACCAAAAAGATCTATTCCAACTGTTAAACAATCATTATATAATTGGTTTAAAAAATATCTCGATATTAAATTAGTAGGTAATGGGATTATTTATATTCAAAATATATGTCTAAATAATGCTGAAATATTTTCAAAACTTTTTGATAAATCTATTAGAAATTATAGGCCAATAAAAGATAAAGAAATAAAAAAGAAAATTGAAGAATTAGAAGAATGGAATGATAACTGGGAAATCTCTGAAAATAGAAATTACAACCCATATACATACAAGAAATATGATTATAAATTAAATTTATACGACCCATGTTATTTGAATTTAGATAATGACTTAGAAAAAAGCTTTGTTAAATTTCTAGAAAAAAACAAATCTAAAATTAAATGGTGGTGGCAAAACGGAAATGAACATATGGCACTTAATTTTGGAATAAAATATGGAGAAAGCTCAACATTCCAACCAGATTTTATTGTTTTATTAAAAGATGGAAGAATTGGAATATTTGACACAAAAGCAACTGGAGATAGAGAAGATAATAATAAATTAAAAGGAGAAGCATTACAAAAATATATTGTTGAAGAAAATAAAAAGAAGAAAAAATTATTTGGAGGGTTAGTAATTAAACATAGAACGCATTTTATGATTAATGATAAAAAAACATATGAGCCCTTTAGAGACAATTCTGATGAGTGGAGATATTTAGAATTTTAAATTTTCTCACTCACTAATGTTCTTTTAGAAAAAGAACCAAAATAAGACACCCCTTCTTTCTTTTTTTATAAAAAGAAACAAAAAATCTGATGCCACCTTCCCTTAGGATTCTAGTCTGCTTCACAGAATCTATATGCGAGAACTCAACTTCTCCCTTCGGTCGACCACATTGCATTCTCACTACACTTCGTTTCGTTCGGGGTATTTAACAGCGATTAAGAGGAAAACTCGTTGCACTTCGGTTTCCCAAATTTTTCACTTCGTGAAAAACTTCTCTTAATCGCGATGTTATCTGATTACTTATTTTCTTTATTTTTTCTGGATGCCTTTGGGGGGTAAATT
>CAZTYO010000029.1:0-4975 GCA_964617925.1 Candidatus Woesearchaeota archaeon | reverse complement strand
AAAAATGCTTAGCATCAGAAATATATCTTGAAATCATATCAAGAAAATCTTCACCCTTCTCTTTATCTGCCACATTAGATTTAGCCAATTCATAAGCTTCTTCACTAATTGCAAAATATTTTTCAACTTTATCTCTAGTTATTGTATCCATACTAATAAAGAAAACTTCATATTTATAAATCTTTTTTTAAATAATCTTCCAATCCCTTAATGGCTTTTTCATTAGAATTTTTTATTAAATCACTATAATTTTTATACATACCATATCCGCCAAGGCAAGCCATCAAACTACTAACTCCTTCAATAAATTTAAAATCATAAAAAAATAAATCTTGAATATTATAAGTTCCAATTCCTAACATTAAAGCAGTCCCAGCACTCCAAATAACTTTTTTCAGATTAGACTTTTTTAATTCATTTTCATTTAAAATAGAATGTTTCCCACCATGATATTTTGCAATTAATTCGAGCATATCTCTATTTTTACCTTTTTTCCCAAGAGAATCTAAATAAGAAATTAAATCATTTCCAAGTTTAACACTATTAACCATGGAATAATAAAAGAATAAATAAGGTTATAAATCTTTTCTTAAGTAGTTTCGAACACCTTTTTTTGCTTTATCACTAGCATATTCAACTAAAGATCTATAAGTTTCAAACATAACAAAAGCACCACCCCCAGTTGCAACCGCAGTATCTCTGCCAACTCTTTGAAAATCATCTAAAATAAAATCAGTAGTTAGATAAGTTGCAAGGCCAGCAATACCTGCACCAACAAGAGTTAAACCTAAGTGATTTAAAACAGAATTTCTTTTTTCAGATTCATTCACATAAACATAATCTCCGCCAAATTTAGTAGCAACTTCCTCAATCAATTCTCTATTGTATCCTTTTTTTTCTAAATTATTAAGATAATCAATTATATCTCCACCAATAATTTCATTTACCATTGTAAAATTAGAACTTATAAGCCAGTTATAAACCTTATCATAACAAAAAAAATACATAAAAATATTTAAATAAAAATCCATTCACCCTTTCAATGAAAACAGAATCAAAAATTCTAGATTTAGGATATATAAGATTAGTCGACATAATGGGCAACGATTCCTCCATAGTTCAAGCAGCAAGATGCAGCACAGGAAAAGGAGTAACAACTCCAAAAAGAGATGAAGAACTTTTAAGATATTTAATGAGAAATGAACATACTAGTCCATTTGAAATGGTAGAAATGAAATGGCATGCAAAAATGCCAATTTTTGTGGCGAGACAATGGGTAAGACACAGAACTGCCAACATAAATGAATTTTCAGGAAGATATAGTGAATTCAAAAAAGAATATTATATTCCAAGTGAAAAAAGTTTCAAATTACAATCAAAATCAAATAAACAAGGAGGAGAAATACTTGCGGGACATGAAATATATTCTATGTCTAAAGAAGAGATAATAAATACTTCAGAAAATGCTTGGAAATCATATCAAGAAATGATTGATAACGGAGTATCAAGAGAACAGGCAAGAATGATTCTCCCAGTAAATTTTTACACAAATTGGTACTGGAAAAATGATTTAAAAAACACATTACATTTCCTAAAACTAAGAAAAGACAAACATGCACAATTTGAGATAAGAGAATACGCAGATGCAATGGCAGACATAGTAAAAGAAAGATTACCAATGTCTTACAGAGCATTCGAAGACTATTTTTTAAATGCAAAGAAATTTTCAAATTTAGAATTAAAAATAATAAATGAAAATTTAGGAAAAGAAAAACTTACAAAATTAATAAACCAAGAAAATTATTCTAAAAGAATGAGTGAAACAGAATCTTTAGAATTTCGGGAAAAATTAAAATGGATAAAGGAAAATTTATAGTTTTTGAAGGAATAGATGGCTGCGGAAAAGGAACTCAAATAAGTTTAACTGCAGAATACTTATTTAACAGAGAAAAAAGTAGAGATATAATTCTTACAAGAGAACCATGGAACTCTGATTATGGAGAAATGATGAGAGAAATTCTTAATCAAGATAAAGATCCAATAGAAAAAGGAGAAAGATGCCTAGAATTATATACAAATGATAGACTAGATCATACAAGAAGAATAAATGGTTGGGTAAAAGAGGGAAACATAGTAATATCTGATAGGTATTACTATTCAAATTTAGCATATCAACAAGCACAAGGAGTAAATATTGAAAAGATAATCAAATCAAATCAATATTTCCCAATCCCCGATTTAGCACTCTGGATTGATATCCCTACAAGAACAGCACTAGAACGAATGTCAGGTAGAGAAAACAAAGAAAAATTTGAAAATGAAAAATTTCTAAGAAAAGTTAATTTAAACTATTTCCATATGCCAAAAGTATTAGAAAGTCTAAATGATTTAAGAAGTTTAAATGATTTATATAAAATAGATTACAAAGAAAAATTAACAAGGATAAATGGCAACGACACAAAAGAAAATGTTTTTAAAAGAATACTGCCAGAACTAGAAAAAATACTATGATAATTACAATTTCAGGTCAGGCAGGTTCAGGTAAAAGCAGTGTTGCTAGATATTTATCTAAAAATCTAAATTTAAAACATTATTCTATGGGGGACCTAAGAAGAAAAATGGCAGGAGATAGAAATATGACACTTGCCAGATTAAATGAACTTGGAGAAAAAGAAGATTTCACCGATAAACAAGTTGATGAAGCACAAGCAGAAATTGGAAAAAAAGAAGACAATTTTATAATGGATGGTAGATTAAGTTATTTTTTCATTCCCACCTCAATTAAAATTTATCTGGAAGCAAAATTAAGAATTCGGGCGGAAAGAATTTATAATGATGAGAGAAAAGAAGAAAAATTCAGAGATATTGGAGATGCTATTGCATCAGTAATAGAAAGAGAAAGAAGTGACGCAAGAAGATATGAGAAGTACTATAAATTAGATTGTAACAATAAATTACAATACGATTTAGTTCTAGATACCACTGGTTTAAATGTTGAAGAAGTTTCAAATAAAATAGTTTCATACCTAAAAAAAGAAAATATTATAAAAGAAGCAATCAATTAAATTTTAAAATGAGGTTTATAAGTTTAATATTAATATTTTTAGTCGCAATTTCAATTGTACCTGCAGAAAATGGATATGATCCGAATATACCATTAGCAGAACAATTAGAAAATTTAGGTGAAGATATAGAACTCCCAGAAGATTCTAGTATTATTTTTCCATTTACGATTGGAGTTACAGTCACAGACACTGAAGAAGATTTAATTGTGAAAATCACAGAAGAAGGGATTTCAATTATAGAAGAAGGCTCAGTTGACATGGAAGTAGATTTAACAACTCAAACAATAACAGAATTAACAGAAGAAAATGATGAAAGCACTATTTCAGATGAAGAAGCAATTACAAACATATTAAACGAACTTAATGTAAATTCAAAATCAACAAAATCTCATGTACTAATGGGGGCTTTAGAAAAAAAATATGAAGTTCAAATAGTTGATGAACCAAGCCTTTGGTACAAAATAGTAAGATTTTTTGTAGGAATATTTGTAAAATGATAATAGAAACAATAACAATATTAATGATATTGCTAGCTCTTGCAGTTTATGTATTTTTTTCATATTCATTGCAAACAATAGCAAAAAAGACGAAAATTAAGAAAGGATGGTTAGCATGGATACCAATAGCAAATTATTATTTGATGTGTAAAATCGCAAAAAAACCAGTTTGGTGGATGTTATTTTTAATATTGCCATTAATAACAATATCAATTTTTAGTATAGACTTTTTATTATCAATGACTGGAGTAGTATTTTTTGTTCTAGTATGGGCAGCAATATCAGTAAGAAGAAAAAAGTCAAAATGGTTAGGAGTTTTAATGATAATTCCGATTGCAAATTTAATAACTCTTGGTTACTTAGCATATTCAAAATAAAATGGCAAAAGTATTAATGATCTTAGCACCTGAAAAATTTCAAGATGATGAATATTCAGTTCCAAGAAACGTTTTAGAAAAGAATAGAATAGAAGTCATAACTGCAAGTACTAAAACAATAACAATTAGTTCTACAGGAGAAGAAGAAATAATTGACATTTTATTAGAAAATGTAACAACAGAGTATGAGGCAATACTCTTAGTTGGTGGAATTGGAGCTGTCATATATATTGAAGATCCGACAATACACAAACTCCTAAATGATTTCAAAGAAAAAAACAAACTAATCTCTGCAATTTGTATTTCTCCAGCAACACTTGCAAGATCTGGAGTTCTAGAAGGGAAAAAGGCAACAATATATCCAGGAAGAAAAGAACTTCTAACTGATTTAGGAATAGAATATATTGACGATCCAGTTGTTATTGATGGAAACATAATAACTGCAAACGGACCAGAAGCAGCAAAAGAGTTTGGAGAAGCAATAGTTAAAAAATTAAAATGAAATTGATTGGTTTCATTCTAATTTTTTTTATTATTTTAACAACATTAAACTTAACTTTCTTAGTGGAAATTTCCAAAGATCAAGAATTAAATAATTTTTATTTTAAGGGAAATGAACTTTCAAACAATTATTCAGAGCTAGAAAAAATTCACATGCAAGAAGTTAAAAGTCTAGTAAATATTTCATTAATTATAAACCTCTTACTACTATCTTCATTATTCTTTTTAAAAAAACCAAATTATAAACAAATCGGAATATCTTTAATCTCAATTTCTATACTGCTCTTCATATTCTCCCTATCTTTCCAAACTTTCTTTCATAATTTTCACTTATTAATCTTTAATTCTGAGAACTGGGTATTGCCTGCAGAATCAAAACTAATAGGAGATTACCCACTAAACTATTTTAGAAATAAATTTTTGCTGATAAACTCAGTTATATTGCTGAGTGGGTTGGGATTCTACCTCAAGGACTTAATCTTCTCTAACTCTTCAACAAAAGTATCGACTTCTTCAGGAGTATTATACAAATAAA
>CAZTYO010000028.1:0-5368 GCA_964617925.1 Candidatus Woesearchaeota archaeon | reverse complement strand
AATGTTTTGAAAGATAATCAGAGTTTGGGATTACATACTTTATTTTTACTTGATTTAGATCCTAAAAATGATAATTTTTTGAGTTTTGCTGCTGCTGCTAAATATTTAGTTAGTAAAGGTGTTGATGAGAACTTAACTGCTGTTGGTTGTGCAGCCTTAGGAACTAAGAGTAAAAAGATAAAAGTTTTGAAACTAAAAGATATGATAGAAATAAATAAAAATCCACAGTGTTTGATTATTCCAGGTAGGCTTCATTTTGTTGAAGAAGAAGCATTGGAACTATGGAAATAAAGGATAAATTTTTTGTTATTGTAAAAACCAATACTCCCAAGAATGAATTTTTAGGTTACTCTGATATTTTGAAAGCTTATAGAGTTAATATTAATGCTAAGCCAATGGATGGTGAAGCTAATATTGCCTTGGAGAAGTTTTTAAGTAAACATTTTAAAAGAAGAGTTAGAATAATTTCAGGTTTTAGGAGCAGGAAGAAGTTGTTGGAGTTTTCTTGAGTTTTCTTTTATTAAATCCCATGTTTTATCGGGCAATAATTTTACTGTTGCTAAATATTTTTCTTTGTAGGACGGGAACCATTCTTCTGGAGCTATTAATGATAGAAAACATGTTCCGTTGTTTTGGTAAAGATGGTATGTTTGTCCAATTCTTGGTTCAAAATTTATTTCTGATTTGTATATGAATTCTGCCACTATTACTCTTTTTACTAAATCAGTGTATTGCATCATTATCTCTCCTAGTAGTCTTTTGTTTTGAATATTTTCTTCTTCCAATATTTTTGTAATCCTTTTTAATCTTGATAGTTCTTGGGTTGAATAGAGTGTCATTGCTTCTAAAGCTCTTGCTGTGATTTTATTCATGTCTTCTGGTTTTATTTCTATTGAACCTACGTGATGCGGATAAGGTAGAGATGCAGGAGTATCTGTTATGTTTACTAGAGTTCCAGATGTATATCTTTCTTTTACCATTAAAAATAGAAGATTAAGAGTTATAATAAAAATTACGCTTTGAAGCTCAGTGCAGATTCTAGCTTTTCACTTATTATTTTTCCAGAAATAGCATCTATTTTTACATTTAGAATGTTAAATTTTTCTGTGATAAAGGTTATGTTCCAAGTTGGGTGTTCTATCTTTTGTAGAATTATTATCTCTTTTGTTGTTTTTTGGTCCTCATATTTTTCTTTTAGTACTTTTTTCATTATTTCTTTTGCTTCGAATATATCAACTTCTACTTCATCTAGTTTTAATTCTGGAATTTCTTTTTTTTCTTTTCTAAATACATCTGAAGTTTCTGAACCTGCTTTTGTGAAGGAAGTCATATTATCTTCTTTTGGACAGTAGAAATCTAATTGCCAATCATTTGAGAAGAATGCGCTGGATAAATATGCTTCAGGATGTTTAGAGAACCATTCCTTGAAGTGCTTTGTTTCTTTTATTTGTCTTAAAGAAGTTTTTAGATTAGTTATCATTTGTTTTTGTAATTTATAGCTATTATAATTATTTTTTGTCTCCAGTAGTTGACATATGCTGAGATAAGGTTTATATAGTTATTTAATTATTTTTTGTTATGAGGATTAATATTTTTGATTATTTGCCCAGCAAAGTTTATGTTTGTGTTGATGATGGAATTAGAGATGAAATGTTTGATAGTATAATAAAAACAACTTTAACAAAGTTTTCTAATGAAATTGGAGTAAAATTAAAGAACCTCAGTAGATATAAGGTTGGATCTAGGTCGATAAGTAAGAAACTTTTTTTGGATTTTGTGGATAGGTCAAATCTCAAACTGGAAGATTTTCAAGGTAAAATTGTGTTGAAAGGTGGTAAAAGGGGAATAAAGTTAAGATTGGACCTTATTTAAATATTGATTCTGATTGGATATATCTTTCAGAATTAATTAGGGGGGATGGTTCTCTTGTAAAAGGAAATAATAATTCATATAGGACTGTTTTTTCTAATAAAGATGATGGTTTGTTAGAATATGTCAAGTTGTTTTTCATGAGAATTGGGATTGATGAAAGTAATATTTCAATATATCCAAATATTATTGATTCTTCTGTGAAAAATTTGGTAATTTGTTCTGAAGTGGTGTCTTATTTATTGAATAGATTATTTCTGATTCCTTTTGGGTACAAGAAAAATGTTGTTTTACCAAATTTTGTTAAAAATAATCCTTCCTTTTTTTCATCCGCAATAAGAGGTATTTTTGATGCAGAGGGTTCTATACAATTTGATGAATATAATGGAAAATTAAGTAGGAAGATAATAATTGGAATGAATGCAAAGAGTTATTTAGAAGATATTCGTAGGATGATGTTGCTGTTGAGTATTAGAAGCGGATTTTACAAAGATAAGGGTCGAGAGTTACATAGAATTGTTGTAGGGGATAGAAGAAGTATAGTAAGATTTTATAGGAAGATAAAACCGTTGCAAAAAGAGCGTTCTAATAAATTGTTTAACTTGATTTGTAGTTATGATGTTAAGTGGATTTCTTCAAGAGATATTTATGAAAAAATTTTATGTTTATTAAATGTAAATACTCTAAAAAGTAGAGAAATTAGTTTAAAATTGAATTTGCCACATCCCAAGATAATTAAAGTTTTATTTGATCTTAGGAAAAAGAATTACGTAGTAGTTGAAAGAAATGAAATTACTAATCTTGGTTCGTGGTACCATTATAGAATAACTAAGAAGGGTTTAGACTACCTAAAAAGAAAAACTATTTGATTTATTTTTTATTATATTTTGTACTTTTTTTATTAGTTCTTCTATCTTTATTCCATGTTTTTGTTTTCCATCTCTTAATCTGATCGATATTGTTTTAGCTTTTGTTTCCTTATCTCCTAGAATGAACATTATTGGTATTTTCTCTTTTTGTGCATCTCTGACTTTTTTACTTATCGAAAGATTTCTTGAATCAAATTCTACTCTAATATTGTTTTCTTGTAGTTTTTTTGTTATTTCTTTTGCAAATTTATTACTTCTGTCTGTTAGAGTCATGACTTTTACTTGTACTGGTGATAACCACAATGGGAAGTTCCCTGCGTAGTGCTCTATTAACATTGCTAGTGTTCTTTCTAGAGCCCCTATTGAAGATCTGTGAATTATCATTGGTCTTTCTTTTTTACCACTCTTTCCTTCATAAGTCATGTCAAATCTTTCTGGTAATGCGAAGTCTATTTGAACTGTGAATATTGTATCTTCTTTTCCATGAACGTTTTTCATTTGGATATCTAATTTTGGACCATAGAATGCTGCTTCATCTTTTTCTTCAACATATTTTAGTTTCATTTTGTCTATGATCTTTTTCATTATTTTTTCAGAATCTTTCCAGGCTTTTGGGTTGTCGATGTATTTCTTTTTGTTTTTTATATCGCCTTTTGAAAATCTGTACCAATAATCTTTGAAACCCAATGTTTTCATAACGTATTGTATTAGCTTTACTACATCTTCAAATTCTTTTTCTAGTTGCTCAGGCATGCAAATTATGTGTGCATCTGCTAGACTGAATTGTCTTACTCTCAGAAGTCCATGAAGTTCTCCAGATTTTTCGTTTCTAAAAAGTTCTGCTATTTCTGCATATTTTATTGGTAGTTCTTTATAGCTTCTGAGTCTTGATTTGTAAATCATAAATTGGTGTGGACAAGTCATTGGTCTCAAGACCATTTCTTCTCCATTTGTGCTGAATACGAACATGCTTTCTTTGTAGTGATCCAAATGTCCGGAAATTTTGTAGAGTTTGCTTCTCGCCATAATTGGGGTTTCGGTGTATTGGTATCCTCTTTTTAGTTCTTCATCTTCTATGAATCTTTTTAGAATCCTCTTTATTGTTGCTCCTTTTGGAGTTAAGAGCGGAAGTCCTTTTCCCACAGTTTCACTTATTACGAATAAGTCTAATTCTTTTCCTAACTTACTGTGGTCTCTTTTCTTTGCTTCTTCTACCATATGTAAATAACTTTTTAATTTTTCTTTAGTTTCAAATGCCAAAACATAAATTCTTTGAAGCATTGGATTCTTTTCCGAACCTTTCCAGTATGCTCCTGCAGTGGTTTGTATTTTGAAGTGTTTAACTTCTCCTGTTGATTTTGCATGTGGACCTTTGCATAAATCAATAAATTCTCCTTGTTTGTAAATTGATGCTGTTTTTCCTGGCAGTTCCTTTAGAAGTTCTAATTTGTATTTTTGCCCTTTAAATAGTGTTTTTGCCCTTACTTTTGAAATGTTTTGTTTTTCTAGTTTGATATTTCTTTTTACTATCTCTTTCATGCGTTTTTCTATCTTTTTCAAATCGTCTGGAGAGAAACCTTCTTTTCTTTCAAAATCATAATAAAATCCATTATCTATTGCAGGACCCATTCCGAGCTTTACTTTTGGAAATAATTCTTTTACTGCTTGTGCTAAAATGTGTGCACCAGTATGTCTTACTTTTTCTAGGTTGTCTACCATTGTTTATATTTGATTTAATTTTCTATATAAATTTAACTAAAGGAAAGATTTAAATAATTCTTTTGTTGTTGTTCTTTTAGAGGTTGATAGATTGCAAATAAATATTGAAAAGAGGCATTTAGGGTATTTTTGTTTGTTTTTAGTTTTGATAGGGAGTTTAGTTGTTTTAGCTACCGTTCCCAATCCAGGACACCCCTTGAGTGATATTGAGGGCGGGGATACTATTTGTACTACTGTGAACGGCCTTTGTAGTTCTGGAGGAGGAGATAGTTATTGGACCCAAGAGAGTGATGGAATTTATTATGGTGATGGAAATGTTAAAGTTAGAAATGGAAATAATATTGAAATTATTGGTTCTTCCGAAGATTTGGGGTTAATTTTTTCAGATATGCCAACTAATGAAAAGTGGAAGTTGGAGCAGAACCCTCCAGGTAATGGACTTTATTTTAAATATTATAGAGATTCTTCTTGGGAAACTTCTATGATTCTTGTTCCTTATAATAATCAAATTTCGTTAGGATCTACTGGAAACAATGCTGATGTTAATGTTCAAGGAGATATAGAAGTCAATGGAAAGTTTGAGCCAGATGTTACTGTTGAGTTCTTTGAATTGGAAGCAAGTCCTGGCACTGAATGTACTATTTTGGGTGACGGTGATTGGACTTATTGCTTTTTATCTGATATGGATTTTTCTGAATATGGGGATCATTCTAGGGCCGGATGTAATGTAAGATTACAAGGTGTTGGTTATCCTGGAAGTGTTTCTTATCATGGTTCAAGGGGTTCTTGGGAGCTTTGTTCTGCAGCTGAAACACATGTTGAATGCGGGGCTACTTGTGTTAAATTTGAGTGAATAAATTATAAAAAGCTTTAAATATTAATTGTCATTATTCTCTTCTATGAAAAGAGGA
>CAZTYO010000027.1:0-5468 GCA_964617925.1 Candidatus Woesearchaeota archaeon | reverse complement strand
GCAGTATTAATTTTTGCAAATAGAATTAAATTATTAGATGGTAATTTAAATAAAAATCAAAAAGAAATTATTGTTAAGAAAATTCATGAAGATTTAACAAGTTTAGATATTGAAAGTTTTAGAATTAGGGAAAAAACTGATTTGATAAATCAATTGAGCAAAAAGTTTGATTTAGATAAGTATGTTGATACTTTAAATAAAGAACTTCTTCCATTAATGCGACACAAAGAAGGTGAACATCAACAAGTAGCTTCTTTTATTCTAAAGACTGAAAGATTATTTAATTATATTTTAACAGATGATGAAAAAAAGACATTAAAAATTAAGGAAGAAATTCAGTTTAAATTAAAAAATGTTTGGGAACAAGATTCCATTCGTGAAGTGAAAAGTAATCTTGATAAACTTGAAGAAGTAATTAGTGATGATTATTGGCAAGAATTAACTTTTGAAAAAGTTGAGAATATTGTTAGAAATTTAGCACCTTTAATGAAATATTATTCTCCACTCAAAGGAGATTTAATTAAAGTTAATATTAAAGATGAAATTATTTTAGATATTCAAGAAACAAAAAAAGATGACAAAGTAAAACAATTCTTCAAAGAAGATAAACTTGTTCAAAAATTAAAAGAAGGCAAAGAAATAACCTCTAAAGAACTTTCCAAATTTGCTGAAAGATTAGTAAAAATAAATCCTGCACTAACAATTGATAATATTAGAAGGAGTAAAAAAGATTTTATTGATTTTATTTTTGAAATGGTTGGTTTAACACATCAAGTTGATTCAAAGCAAATCATTAAAGAAAAATTTGATAAATATTTTACTGAAAAAGCAGAAAATCAAAAACAAAGAGAATATTTAATGATTGTAAGAGATTTTTTTGCAGAAAGAAAAAACATTAAATTAGTTGATTTTACTGAAGAACCACTTGATAGGGCTTGGGATTTGTTTGAAGAAGAACAAATTGAAGCAATAGTTGAAAAGTGTCAAACTATAAAATTTAAATAAGGTCAACCGTGGTTGACACAAAACATTTAAATACTTCTTATGTTTTATATTATTCATGGAAATCAAATCCGAATACAAATCAATTTCTGCAAAAGTTTCGCGAGAAGAATTCACAAGAGTTGAAACTTATTGTAAAAATAAAGGTGTAACAGTAAGTTCTTTTATTAGAGAATTATTACAAAAAGAGATTAGCTTGTCAGTTCCACATAATGTCGCAGGGAAGAATAAAATTGATTATAATAAAACTAAAGACAATTTTAAATGGTCTGTTGTATTAGATGATAGTATGGAAGTCCCAGTATTAAAAGATATTTCTCCTGCATATTTAGAAAACTTATTTGAAAAAATTAAAATTGTTTTGGAATTAAGAAATAGTGCTATTAAGAAAAATAAAAAAGACTCAGTACCAATTCCAAGCAACATAGTGAGGGGTAAAAAATGAAAACAAAATTACCAGAAGGGTGGAAAGAAGAAAAACTAGGCGAGGTTCTAGATTATGAACAACCAACCAAATATATTGTAAAAAGTACTAAATATGATGATAAGTTTAAAACACCAGTTTTAACTGCTGGAAAATCTTTTCTGAAAGGATACACCAATGAAACAGAAGGCATTCGTGAAGATCTACCAGTTATAATCTTTGATGATTTTACAACTGCTAGTCAATTTGTTACTTTCCCATTTAAAGTAAAATCTAGTGCAATGAAGATACTCACTACAAAGCGAAAAGATGTTAATTTAAAATATATATTCTATTTGATGCAAACTATTAAGTTTGATTCAAAAACACATAAAAGGTATTATTTATCAAAATACCAGAATTTGAATATTCCTTTGCCACCATTAAAAACACAAGAAGCAATAGTTTCACTTTTAGAAAAAGCAGAAAAAGCAAAAAAACTTAGAGATGAAGCAGATGAATTAAGTAAAGATTATTTGAAAAGTGTTTTTGTGGACATGTTTATTGATAAGGGTTTTATAAATAAACCTTTAGGTGAAATTGCAGATGTTAAAAGAGGTCAAACTATTACCAAAAAAACCGTCATTAAAGGAGATGTGCCAGTTATAGCTGGAGGCCAAAAACCTGCATATTATCACAATCAATCAAATAGGGATGGAAATATTATTACCGTAAGTGCATCTGGTGCATATGCTGGTTTTGTAAATTTTTTCAAACAACCAATTTTCGCATCTGATTGTTCAACAATTAAAGGTAATGATTTAGTTTTGAAAACTTCCTTCATCTATCATTATCTAAAAACAATACAAGAAAAAATTTACAAATCTCAAAGAGGTGCAGGACAACCGCATGTTTATGCAAAAGATTTAGAGAAAATAAAAATTCCACTCCCGCCAATAGAGTTACAAAATAAATTCGCAGAAATAGTTAAACAAGTTGAATCAATGAAAGAACATCAAAAAGAATCTAAAGAACAAATTGATGATTTATTTAATGCTTTGATGCAGAAAGCTTTCAAGGGGGAATTAAAATGTTAGAAAAAACCGAACAAGAAAAAATTGATGAATTATTAGAATTATTTAGTAAAGACAACCCTACAGAATCAATTCAACAAATTTCTTATTTAATTTTCTTAAAACAATTAGAAAAAAATGATCAAGTGAATTCAAGGAATGCTAAAATTAAAGGAGAATCATATACCTCAATGTTTAACAATCAAGAAAGCTGTAAATGGTCTTCTTGGAACAACATGCAAGGAACAGAAATGATTAAGCATGTTAGAGATGAAGTATTTCCATTTTTACGAAAGTTAGATGAAAATCAAACTTCTTATGCAAAATATCTAAATAATGCAAATTTTGCAATTGCAGATGGAAAAAAATTAACAAGAGCGGTAAAAATAATAAATTCAGATTTATTTGGAGATAAAGATAAGGTAGGAGAAATATATTATTATTTATTATCAAATTTAGATATTGAAAAAGAAAATAAACAGTATAAAACACCTGACCACATTGTAAAATTGATGGTGGATCTTGTTCAACCAGAAATTAATGATTTAATTTGCGATCCTACCTGTGCAACTGGAACTTTTCTTGTAGAAGCATATGAACATATTGTAAATAAATATTCTAAAAGTTTTAAATTATCTGAATTAGGAACCAAAGAAAAAAATAAGTTAAAAAATGAAACTTTTTATGGATTTAATGCTAATCAATCAATGTCAAGAGTTGCTATGATGAATTTGATGACACACGGAGCAAAAAACCCAAATATTACTCAAATGGTTACTTATTCAGGATTATATAATGAAGCAGACAAATATAATGTTGTTTTAACAAACCCTCCTTTTAGTGATACAGCAAAAAGTGATGAAATTAGTGAAGATTTTACAATAGAATCACAGAAAAGTATCATATTATATTTAGAATTAATTGTTAGAATTTTAAGGATAGGTGGAAGATGTGCAGTACTTGTTCCAGAAGGAGTTTTATTTGGAACTAACAAGGCACAAAAACTAATCAAAGAAAAATTACTTGATGATTGTAGAATTGATGCAATTATAAAAATGCATTCAAAAATATTCAAACCATTTGGAAAAGACATCTCTGCAAATATTCTTTTATTTACAAAAGGAGAACCAACAGAAGAGATATTATATTATAATATGGAAAACGATGGTTTTAGTGTTGATGACAAAAGAACACCAATAGATGAATGTGATATTAAAGATATATTAGAAAAAGTTAATAGTGAAGAAAATTTTGAAGACAGAAAAT
This sequence comes from Candidatus Woesearchaeota archaeon, assembly GCA_964617925.1. GTDB lineage: Archaea > Nanobdellota > Nanobdellia > SCGC-AAA011-G17 > PNOQ01 > JABHIB01. The sequence goes on along the minus strand of CAZTYO010000027.1, from coordinate 1,724 downwards.
CTAAATGTTTTACTGTTCCAGTTGAAGAAATCAAAGGAAATGGGTTAGATTTAAGTTTTTCTGCATACCAAAAGAAAGTCTATAAAGAGATTAGATATGATGATCCAAAAGATATTATTGAAAAATTAATGCTTAAAGAAGATGAAATTAAATATAATTTAAGTGAAATCAAAAAAACAATGAGGTAAAAAGATGTTAGAACAAGAATTAAAATCAAAAATAAATCTTCTATGGGATAAATTCTGGAGTAACGGAGTCTCTAATCCTTTGCAAGCCATTGAACAAATATCGTATTTGCTTTTCTTAAAAAAATTAGAAGATGAAGATAATAACAGGAGTGAAAAAGCATTAAAAGAAAAAATTAATCATTCTTCGATATTCTCCGATGATAAATTTAAGTGGTCTGTATGGTCTAATTATGATGCAGATAAAATTCTTTCACATGTTAGAGATGAAGTATTTCCGTTTTTAAGAAATTTATCTGGAGAAGACAGTATTTATCAAAAATATATGTCTAATGCTGTTTTTAGTATTCCTTCTGCACCATTACTGATTGAAGCAACAAAAATAATTAATTCATTAGATATAAAAGAACAAAATGCAGATACAAAAGGAGATTTGTATGAGTATTTATTATCAGAGTTAAGTACTGCTGGAAAAAACGGACAATTTAGAACACCAAGACACATAATAGATTTAATGGTAAAACTAACAAATCCTCAATCGCATGAAACAATTTGTGATCCTGCTTGTGGAACTGCAGGTTTTTTGGTTGCAGCATATGAACACATTTTAAATTCTGAAAAATTAAATAAAACTAAGAAAAAAATGCTTCAAGATTCATTACATGGTTTTGAAATTGATCAAACTATGACTAGGATATCTTTAATGAATTTAATGATGCATGGAATAAATGCACCCAAGATAAATAGGATAAATACTTTATCTCGTTCATTTGATCAAAGACCCTATTATGATGTTATTTTAGCTAATCCGCCTTTCAAAGGAAGTATTGATGAATCTGAATTAAGTGATGAATTGATTACAAAAACTAAAAAAACAGAATTATTATTTTTAGAGTTAATGCATAATGTTTTGTCAGATAATGGAAAATGCGCTGTTATAATTCCTGATGGGGTTCTATTTGGAGGTTCAAAATCACATCAACAAGTAAGAAAATTATTAGTCGATGATGCAAATTTACAAGCAATAGTTTCAATGCCTTCTGGTGTTTTTAAACCATATGCAGGTGTCTCAACAGCAATATTATTTTTTACAAAAGGACAAACAACTGAAAAAGTTTGGTTTTATGATATGCAAGCAGATGGTTTTAGTTTAGATGATAAAAGAAAACCAGTAAAACAAAATGATATTCCTGATATTATTGCAAAATTTAATAAATTGGGTAAGGATAAATTTGAAGATAGAAAAGCTAAATGTTTTACTGTTTCTGCAAAAGAGATAAGAAAAAATAATTATGACTTAAGTATTTCAAAATATAAAGAAACCGAATATGAAGAAAAAGTTTATGATTCTCCAAATATAATCAAAAAGAATATATTGGAAAATGAAAGAAGAATCGTAAATATACTTAATGAATTAAAGATTTAATTTTTTTATAAATTTCTTTTTCGTAGAAAAAGACTATCTGTCCGAAGGACTAAAAGCCCCCTATATTAATTCGACCGTAGGGAGTGTAAATGTGCGTAGCACTGGAATTCCCC
>CAZTYO010000026.1:0-5555 GCA_964617925.1 Candidatus Woesearchaeota archaeon | reverse complement strand
TTATCAGTACTTAGTCTTCCATTAGCATCATAAACCTTGATTAATTGTCCAATCGTATCATACTCAAAAGTTGTAACATTTCCATCAAAACTTTCCAAAAATCTAAGATTTCCCAATCTATCATACTTAGTAATTGTAGATTTCTTACTTGTATCAGTATTATTTTGTACCCTATACTCTCCAGAATTAGAATAATTTATTTCAGAATAAACAGTACTAAAATCTGGGTCTTCACCAACAGGATAAGTCAAAATAACTCTTGCCAAAGGATTACCTTCATAGAAATAATGTTCACTATCATCTTCAGCATTAGAACACTCAACCCAAAGCGTATAAGGACAAGCAGGGCCATTGTCTACCCAACACCAACCATCTTCGTACAGAATATCATCTGGCATCGCCTCACAGCTTTCTTGATCCCCAGTATAATACCAACCACTATTGGCACCACAATTCGGTTCTTCTCCACCTTCATAATCAACCAAGTGAGCAAATCCTGCCTGGCTACAAAACTGAGTTAAGCTTTCTGCGTCTGGATTAATATATGATGGGCGTGAAAGACCAATATCGGTTCCACGCGGACCACTCAAATTCAAGAAAGACCACACAGTTCTACTTTTTAATTTAAGATCGGAATCATATTTAAGCAAAAACTCCTTAGTATTTCCCTTAAATAAACCAAATTTGTTCAAAACTTTTCTCATCCTTCCAGATTCCCTTCTACTAGGTTTAGTAACTTCACTAACTTTAGAAATTTCATTATATGAAGTATCCACAATAATAGAACTATCTACATCTTCAATTACTGAAGATTGCATGTGCCTAGCCAAACCATCAGAATAAGATCTTGAGATTGAATTAATACTAGAATTAATTCTTTTTTCAACATGAACATAATTTAAATCAGATTCTTCCGGGTCTAAACCATCCCCATCTGAAAGAGCATAAACATAATCATACCTAGTTAAATTAAAATTATCTCCAGGTTCCTGAGTTGCGATTAATCTATTAAATTCATCATAAGAATGTTTAGTCACCTTATTATTCACATCAATTACCTCCTCAATATTATTAAAATTATTATAAATTACTTTAACTTGATTATTTTGTGCATCTTCACTACAAGTAACTAAAGAATTGGTACTGAACGATCCGCCGTCATTACACTGGCCATTTAAACCATAATAAACTCTATTTTTATAACCTCTTGGATTATAACTTTCAATAGTATTTCCATATTCATCATATTTAGTTACGTTTAACACACTCCATTTATCTGCATTATCAGGAACAGAATCACCATTAGAATCATCAATCCAGCTAAAGAATTTGGAAGGAAAAATTTTACACCCATTGCAATTAGCTTGGCCTTGTGGACTTAACAAATAACCTCCATCAAAATATTCATAATTAATTACTGTACTACTCAATACTCCCGAAGAACTAACATCAGAAACTAAATTTTTGGTAATTAGAGAAAGAAGATTCCTATTAATTGCATCATCCTTGAAAGGTTGGGGAACATCAAAATCTTCAAATAAATATATTGTTTCTTGTTTGATTTCATTATTTCCCTCACCTTGAACAATAGAATAATCAACAAGGCCATTATTATTATTATAGAATGTTTCAACAAAATTAGTAACTCCATCAACAATTTTTTCAGTATTCATCAAACGAATTTGATAAGAAGAATTAAGATTGTTCCCCCCATTAAAAGTTCTATGGGCAACATATTCATTATTAGTTACAGAAATATCATGACCTGCAATATTTTCAGATATAGACTTATACACAGCACCATCTAATTCATGACCATTATTATTTGAAAAAGAAGGACATGCAGTACAACTTTCCAAATCATTATAATAATAATTTTCAACCCTTCCAAATGGGTGGGGTAAAAACTTTGTAATTTTATTATATCCAACTACTTTTTTATTTTCATCTTCAATGTTATAAACTCCATCTTCATATTCATAATATTCACTATATTCCAACCCAATTCCGTCATTGATAGTTTTATTAAAAATCCTAACTCCCTTTGAATCATGATCGTCACTAATATTTCCATCCCATTTGTAATCATATTCTTTTAATTCATAATCTAAATGCAATGTTGCTCCAGTAGAATAAATTATATCTGAAAGAGCATTTTTTTCATCACCAGAAGCATAATAACCAAATTCCGTTGGTGGCAAACTTTCTGATCCATCTCCACTAAAAGTTTGTATTTCATCTAATAATAATTTTTTTGTATTTTCATTGCCAGAACTATAACTATAAGATAATTCAGTTTTCCCCAACAATTCCCCATTAAAATTATATACTTCAACCCTATCTAAATATTTTTTTTCAGCAATAGTATTATTTGGTATGCTAAGAATTGAAGTCTCAGCCCCCCATTCCCCTTCATAAGGATAATCAACTTCAATTGGTTCTCCATCTCCAGGATAATCTTCCCTAGTTCCAGAACTTAATATAAATTTTATTTCATTGCCTGCAGCATCAGTTATCTTACTTAAATAAGTAGCAAGAATTGAAGGATCATCAAGAAACACATAATTAAGAGTTCCAACATATACTTTCTTCTGATCTTCGTCATTTTCGTCGCCACGATACGGAAAAGTATGCCTGCATTGTCCAACATCATTACCATGCGGATTCCACACATCGGCCAACACACTCAAACAACACCAATCTCCATTACTCACATGACCGGCATTATAACCAATACAATAATAATCCTCATTATCAAAATATGATGCCATATAGATAGGCATTGGATAATTGTTAATATCTATTCCAATCCCACTCAATATTTCTCCCCTCAACTCATCTCGATTATTATTATAAAAATCACATCCTACAATTTGAGAACCACTTCCAGTTTCCGATTCACCAACAGGTAAACAACACCATTCTTTAATCGAAGGATCTTCCCAATTAGTATTAATTCTACTAATGCTTCCATTTATGCACTTGCCCAAAGGAAGAGCTTCATCCCCAAGACTAGTTCCATTTAAGTCTCCACAACCGGGATAGTCATTAATGCATTCATCAGATCCAAAATATCCACCTGGATGATTTGAAGCCCAACAATTAACACCTTTGTAAAAGTACATTTGACATTCTTCTTCAAAATAATCCCAGGTACCCCCAGCAGCAGTACAACTTGAATCAGAAGATGGCCAAAAAGGTTCTTCAACCGGATCCCTAGCATACTCAGCATACCATTGGGGAAGCATACAATGATTTGGACGATCACATGAATAAGGAAGAGTCTCCTTACATAACCAATCTACTCCACTATCCATGCAAGAACTATGAAAAGCATCACCATCAAAAGTATAAACTTCACAACATCCCCTATCTAAACAATTCCCTTCACTACCAGTTCCACATACACTCCCACTACTCGAACAACCAAAATCTATCCAAGTACCATAATTCCCCTCATTACAGGCAAGCATACACCCTCCAGCATCAATATCTTCACATTCATAATACCAAGAACCTCCACTCAAATCACAATTTTCTCCGTATTCTGGGTAATGAATATCATCCTCATCATAATAATATCTACATTTTCCAAGAAATTTATTAAGAGGTATCATAGTAGCATTATGGCAGTAAAGTTGTTCTTCAAAATATCCTGGACCTCCAACCCCACACCCTTCAAAAAACTCACCAGTCATAATATCATTACCCTCCAATTCGTACCATTCATCAGACTTATAACAACCCCATTGAACACTTGCATTATCTAATCTTTTAAGTTGAAAATCACTTTCAACATTATCATATTCAAAATTCAATTCATTGCCTGCAACATCTTTTATTTTAGACAAATCCCATCTATATATCATAGGAGTTTCATTAAACCCAATAGTTGGCTTAACCATATCATCACAATCATAATCCTGTAAACAAGGTTGATAAGCCATTCTAGGGGCAATACTAAAAAATTCCCCATAATAAGTATAAGTTATTCGTTTATTATCAAAATAGTATTCAGTTCCACTAATGTCAGTCACTTTCCAACTAGTCCCTAAATCTTCACCAATTTTTTCAACTATTGCATAATTATCATTTTTTAATTTATAATTCTCAGAACCAACATCAACTAGTTTAGATAACGACATTCCTGGCAAACTTAAATAGAACTTATCATCTAATTCATTATTAAGAAAATATTTTCCACCAGTTTCATTATTTCCAAAATCTCGAGAAATAAAACCTGCATCCAAATTGAATCCAAGTCCAACAAATGAAGATTGCCCATCAAAATTACTACTATTAGTAATATTATAAATGTCACTATTATAATTCAAAGAGATGGAATAAGATTGACCTGCCCTTCCAGGCAAAGAAGCCAGAGGAACATTAAATTGAAAATCTCCAGAATAACCAACTCCAACATTTTGTACAGAAGGGATTATTTCAGAAGAAGAAATAGTGCCAATAGAAGAAGGCATTCCCTCATTTCTTTCAGATAATTGAGAATTTTCAACATTGTTGCTTTCTTCAACTTCTACAGAAAGTCCAAAAGGAACACATACAAACAGTAAGATAACCAACATCACACTCTTTTTCATATTAAACAACTACAATATATATATATAAATGTTCCCCCAACAAAAACAAACATTTTTAAATAAAAATTTAACTAAATTAGTCATATGCAGGTGTGCCGGAGCGGTCAAACGGGATGGACTCAAAATCCATTGACTTAGTGTCTACGCAGGTTCGAGTCCTGTCACCTGCACTTCAAAAAAATGAGAATAAAAAAAATATTATTCAATAAAGACAAGAAATTCTACTGGGTAGAAAAAGATTTACACTCTCAATTTGGAGTAGTAAAAGAAGAAGATATTTTATCTAAAAAGAATCCAATATATTCTCACTCAAAAAAAGAATTTTTAGTTTCTGATGCAAATTTTATAGATAATTTAAAAAAATTAAAAAGAGGACCACAAGCAATGCATCAAAAAGATATAGGAGTAATAATATCAAACACTGGAATAAATAAAAATTCAAAAGTAATTGATTCAGGAGTAGGATCGGGAGTTAATACTTGTTTATTAGCAAACATAGTAAAATCAGTAATTGGCTATGAAAAAAGAGAAGATTTCTTTAAGATTGCAGAAAAAAATATTGAAAGATTAGATTTAAAAAATATCAAATTAAAAAACAAAGATATTTACGAAGGAATCTCAGAAAAAAATATTGATTTAATTACTTTGGATCTGCCAGAACCTTGGAAAGTAATTCCACATGCAGAAAAAGCACTAATTTCTGGAGGACACTTAGTTAGTTATTCTCCTTCAATCCCCCAAGTTACAGACTTTATAAGGGAAATTAAAAGAAATAAAAATTTTCAAATAGAAAAAGTTATTGAGATAATAGAAAGACCTTGGAAATTCGAAGACAGAAAAATACATCCAGAATTTAATATCATAGGGCACACAGGTTTCTTAGTATTTGTTAGAAAAATTTAAAAAAAAGAAAAAAAAGAACCTATTTATTCAATAAGTTGTTCTTCAAATATAATA
>CAZTYO010000025.1:0-6398 GCA_964617925.1 Candidatus Woesearchaeota archaeon | reverse complement strand
CTAGTTTAACTTCTAAAGAAGCAATGGTGGAAGCCATCTGCTTTGGGTGGATAGACACAACAGTAAATAGATTAGATGAAGAAAGATACGTACAATGCTTTGTAAGACGAAAAAAGAATGCAGGCTGGAGTAAAAACACACTAAGTTATGCAAAAAGATTAATTAAAGAAAGAAAAATGACTAAAGCAGGTCTTGAAGCATATGAACGAGGCTTAAAAAAAGGACCATTCGATCATAATTTGCCAAAAAATCCTGAAACTCCAGAAGATCTAAAAAAAGCTTTGGAGGGAAATAAAAAAGCAAAAGAATTTTTCTCAAATTTAGCTCCTTCTTATAGAAGAGTTTATATTTATCACATTGAAAAAGCAAAAAGACCAGAAACTAGAAAAAAGAGAATTCTCGAAGTTGTAGAAAGATCTTCTTTACATAAGAAACCTGGGGTTTAATCAGGAACCTACTTCTATTACTTCTCCTTCACCACAAATTTCTCGCCAAGACCGGTTAACCCTAATAAGGGCCGATGAAACATGGCCTCACTACGATATACTTCTAAAAAACCATCCTCAATTAAATTATCCATTATCTCATAAACCATTTCACGAGAATATTGATTCATAGCTCCAAAAAATTCATTTTCCTCTAAACCAGATTCCTTTACATATCGAGAATTTGAACCTCTTAGAATTTTAGCAAGCAAACTCCTGCCACAATTTTCCTGTAAAGATTTTAGGCAGTTCAATATCAACAATCTTGAATTTTTATCACCGAAGCCTTCTTTCTCACCTATCTTGAGAGCAATATTATTTTCTTCAACATAATCATTTATCACACTCAAAAATTTCTCACCAAGGTCCTCCAACTTATGATTTCCGACCCCACTTATCTTCAAAAATTCAGATCCATTTTTAGGAAACCAAGAAGACATCTGCATTAAAGCATAATCGCCAAATATAACATAGGGAGGTACACCTCTTTCTTCAGCAATCTGCTTCCTTAAATCAGACAATTTTTTAAATAACGCTTTATCATGAGGTATATCTCTTCTAGGTTTTCTTTCATTAGCCTTCACAGGAGCAGACTCAGCTTTTGGTTTATGAAGCCCAGAACAAATATCACACCCCCCACAATTTTCCTTATGAAACTCTTCCCCAAAATATTGTAATATTTTTTTCCTCCTACAAGAATTACTCTCACAATACTCCATCATTTTCCCAAGTTTTATCAAGGCAGCCCTTCTTACAGAATCATCCACTATATCTCTGATAAAAAAATCATGTAATCTCTTATCAAATCTAGTATAAAATAAAACACAATCACTAATCAAGCCATCACGACCGGCCCTTCCAATCTCCTGATAATAATTCTCCATAGATTTTGAAAATGTTTGATGAATAACCAATCTAATATCTGGTTTATCAATCCCCATACCAAAAGCAATAGTTGCTACGATAATGTCCACTTTATCTTTTATAAATAACTCCTGATTTTTCTTTCTCTCTTCACTAGAGAGCCCGGCATGATAAGGTAGGGCCTTAAACCCTCGCTGATTTAGGCGAAGTGCCAACCTTTCAGTGTCTTTTCTAGAAAAACAATAAATAATCGCAGATTCCCCTTTGTATTCTTCTAACAAATTGACTATTTTTTCAAAAGATTTCTTTTTCTCTTCCACAACTAAATTTAAATTGCCCCTATCAAAACTTGAAATGAAAGTTTCTGAGTTTTTTAGAGATAACTGATTCAAAATATCATCTCTAACCTGCGGAGTAGCAGTTGCCGTAAGTGCGATCACAGGAATATCCGGAAAAATACCCCTCAAGATTTTTAAATTTCTATAATCTGGCCTAAAATCATGGCCCCATTCAGAAATACAATGTGCTTCATCAACGGCAATCAAATTAAGTGGGACACTAAGTAAAAATATTTTAAAATCTTCAGATGCTAGCCTCTCGGGTGCAACATAAAGAAGTTTTATCTCATTGCTTTGAATCCTTTCTTTTACTTCTTCAATTTCAGTAGAAGTTAAAGATGAATTAATAAACTCTGCATTAATCCCGTTTGACTTAAGGGCATCAACCTGATCCTTCATCAATGATATAAGGGGAGAAACAACAAGAGTTACACCATCAAACTTAAGTGCAGGTATTTGATAACAAAGAGATTTTCCACTTCCAGTTGGCATTATAACTAAAGAATCTTTTTTTTGAAGAACATTTTCTATTATTTCTTGCTGTAAGGGTCTAAATTCTTCATAGCCAAAATATTCCTTGAGTATATTATTCATTTTTAAATCAACTACAAAAAGATAGCCGAAACATGATATTTAAAACTAGCGAAAAAAACATAAGCAAAATAATTTAAGCTTACCCTTTTCCAAAAAGGTGAATTCTTTTATTTTTTATTGCTTCACTATTTAAATCAACGGCCTTTGTCAGCGATTTAATTTCTCTGCTTAAATAAGTCTCCATTTTTTCAATTCTATCAACTGTCTTAGTGACTAGTCCTTCAAAAGCGTCAATTCGTTTACTGATTTTATCTACTTTTTTATCAATTTTTGAAGGGGTTAATTTCGAAGTGTTTTCTATCACTTTAGAAGATTGCTCAGTAAGCTTTCTTGTTTCATTAATAAAATCGGATAAGGTTTTGGTCAATTTTGAAAGATCTTTCTTTGAATCACTATATCCCTTGACTTCTTTATTAAGTCTTTTCAGGCTAGCTACAAGAGATTTAGCTTCCTTGTTCATGTCCAAAAATTCATTATTAACTTTATCCATCTCCATATATTTCACTCTCAAGATCTTTATAAATCTTATTTATTAAAACAAATTTTCCATAATCTAACGATATATTTCTTTTTTCTAGATCTTCAACAAGATTTTCGGTGAATTCATAATCATTTATCTTATCTATAACCTCTTTACATATCTTAAATCCTCTGTTCTCATCAATTCCAATCAGTTTTTGAACCCACCAACCCAATATAGGACTAATATCTTTCTTAGGAAAATTATACTTGTTTAATGAAAGATTAAGAAATTGTTCAATATCCCTTAGGACAGATTTGTCATCATTTTCATTAATTTTTATTCTGGTGTATGCTCTCAAAAGAAATAAACCCATGCTCTCAGGAAAATCTTCAAGGGTTCTAGAAGTTTGACCAAATAATGATTTCATATCAGAGACTGGTTTGATTAATAATTCTGAATCTTTAGATCCTTCAATAAGTTCTGTAATCTGATACATCATGTCCGAAAGATTTTTTGTATTGGATATATTGACTAACTGTTTTGAATAGGTTCTCTTCAAGAAATTAGAAACCTCCTCCCTAAAAAACTTGTCTGGATCTTCATACCCTAAGGATTTTTCCAAGCTATAAAACATTGTTGCCAGCGCCTGTCTTCTGCCTTTTTCATAATAATCATATACATAATCTAATAACAACTTGGAACAAAACATAATAAATTTTTTCGTACTAAAATTCATTTTTTTTGTTAAAATCTCTTTTTCTTTCTCTGCTCTTAATTGGTTATATTTTTTTACATAATTATAATAACTCGAAATAATATTCTTTTTAGAGATCTTGTTAATTTTTAGAACAAATTCATTGGACGAATAGTCAATCCCATAGTTTGTTATTACTCCCATGGCGGTAAGCCTAAATATTGCTTTTTGTTTAACTTTAAGGAGCTCATCTCTACTAAGTTTCAAATCAATATTATTAAACTTAGACCTGTATGGTTGATACTCTTTTTCCAGGTCCCCAATTTCATCAAGAATTCCATTTATAATTCCTAGCTCTTCTTCCTTTCCTCTAAACGAGTTATTATGAAAGTTAAACAAACAACTGAAATCATCCCACTTATGTCTTCCTCCGCATGATCTACGGATTTCTTCCAGTGAAGTATTCATATCCATTAATTTATCATTTCTCTCATCGTATTCAGAGGAGTAAACTATATAACACTCAGACTTTTCCCTGTCTCTACCTGCTCTCCCCGCTTCTTGATAAAATGCCTCTATTGAAGGGGGCAAATTTACATGAATAGTATACCTAATATTTGGCTTATCAATCCCCATGCCATATCCCTTAGTTGCAATCAAGAGGGGAAATTTATTGTTTTGAAAGTCCCTAGCATTTTTTATCCTTTCCTCTTCTGAAGAGTGATAAGGTTTACACACCTCTCCGAAGTCTTCACCAATTTTTCCAATAAAATATCCCACCCCTCTAGGATTGCTTTCCTTGTCTGTTTTTACTGGACAGAATATTATTCCACTATTAGTCAACTTCCCCCTTGGAGAAAGAATAGATTCATTATTTAATTTCCTAGGCAAATCTTTCTCTATAACTTGCTTGACCTCTAAATATTTATCATCGGAATGACATCTGATAATATTAAAATTTAACTCCTTCCTGTCAAAGGTCTCCGGGCTTATTATCGCATCTTCTGCTTTTATTTCCAAATCTTCTTTCACATCAATCAAAACATTTTCCGAAGCAGTGCCTGTTAAAGCAATTAGGGGAGGGGTAAACCCATCCCTATTTTTACAATAAAATCTGCTGTTCTTGCCTGCCGTAAGATAGGCTGGCCTGAAATCATGACCCCATTCTGAAACACAATGGGCCTCATCAATTACAATAAGAGAGACAAGATATTTTTTCAAGAATTCCCTCAAGGACGCCCGAAAGTCATTTATCAAAAAACGCTCTGGTGAAACATAAACTATCAAATATTGACCTTCATATATCCATTTTTGTACCATATCCCTCTCCCGTTTTGTCTCAATATCACTTGACAAACCAATGGCTCTACTAATCCCTCTTTTCTCAAGATTTTCGACTTGGTCTTGCATAAGAGATTTTATGGGGGCAATTGTTATTGTCATTCCAGGCAATAATAGGGTAGCTAATTGAAAAATTAAAGATTTTCCTGCTCCGGTGGGCAAAAGTGTTATGGTGTCCTTATTCTTCAATACTCTTTTTAATGAATCCAGCTGACCTTCTCTAAAGGAATCATAACCAAAAATATATTCTAAAAGATATTTTAAGGTATTAGAACTAATCGCTGATTTTATTTTTAGGTTTTCTACTCCTTCTTTCAATTTCTTTGAGATAATTTTAGGGAAAGAAATATCTTGAATTATACAAGCAGGAATTGAAGAGTCAATATTTTCGTTATAAGTTATTGCGACTGAAGCTTCTTTCATCCCCGAATTTTTAATTTTCTCCATATCTAATTTAACCCCATATAGTCCAGATAGTTTTTCAATTAGGTTTCTTAAGTCGTCCAATGATTCCTTTAGAATAAAATCAATTTCTGTCTTAGAAAACTCTTTCAACATGCCATAATCAAAAAAGAAGTTTGATCTATCTGAAAAGTTGAGTACCCCTTCGAATAATAACTCAATCAGTGTCAATTGAAGCTGATATGCAATTTTAAGAGAATTTAGGCATTTATCATTATCCGACTTTAATTTTTTTTCCAAAGATAAGTTACTAAACTCTGTTTTTAGTTCTAATAATTCCGGGCAATTAAAGTTTGTAATATCTTCATTCTTAATTCTTATAATTTTATATCCGTTTTCTAAAAGTCTTTTTTTCCTAGAATAATCCTTTGATGTTTGTTTTTTGTGTTCTTCCCCATCCAATTCAATTACTATTTTTGATTTATTTGTGGTTACCAGAAAATCTACTCTTTCTTGAGAATCCTTAGATTCTGAATCCAGACTGTAATCATAAGACAAGCTATGGAATTCAACCTGGGGGATTACGAATCTTTTAAAGGAATCTCCAAGCAATCTGGGCAGTGTGGATTGATAAAATTCTTTCTCATATCCAGAACCATCAAACCAAAAAGTGGATTCTTTTGATTCCCCCATCAGGTCATAAGCAGATGGATTAAATTTGCCGTTTCCAGGAAATTTTGATTTTAATTTTTTTTCCAAATAAGGAGATAATGTAGTATACTCCCCCCTTGTTAATATTTTATGAGCAATCGAGAGTATAGTCCTTTGTTCGGCAGGTATTTTTTTTCTTAAATTATTTGGAAAATCGATTCTCCACTGGTTAATGAACCTATAATTACCAAAATTAATTTTATTTTTCAGATCAAGAAATTCTCTTGGAATGGCCATAGATTGGTGAAAAATTGGAAAACTATCTTTGAACCTTCCTCTCGCCTCAAGATTGATTATATCTACCATTCTCCGGTAATTAATGACTTCTGATCCGATATTTAAAACTAACGAAAAAACGTCAACAAGCCCGACGGCGCTTGAGTCTACAACACCAACACCTTCTAAAACTTAAACAAAACTAAAATTCTCCTTATTCAACTTAGAATTACCTACATCAGAAATTAACTCCCTAAACCCCAAATTCTCAAACCTATGCAAATTATGCT
>CAZTYO010000024.1:0-6841 GCA_964617925.1 Candidatus Woesearchaeota archaeon | reverse complement strand
TTATCAGTACTTAGTCTTCCATTAGCATCATAAACCTTGATTAATTGTCCAATCGCATCATACTCAAAAGTTGTAACATTTCCAGATGCATCCATACTTTCAATTAAATTACCAAGTTTATCATATTTCATAAGTGTATCTTTTCCGGTTTCATCAGTAACAGTTTGTGTCCTATTCTGACCCACATTACCATAAGTAGTTGAAATATAAGAATAGTCTCCATCATTAGCTTGTGGAGGATAAGTCTGCCATACTCTGGCCAGAGGATCATGAACATAAACTATATTTACTCCAGTTTCATAATCTTCAGTTCTACTATCTCTATCCCTAGATTTTGGATCAAGCCTACTATTATAAGGTTTGGCATCTTTGTTGAAATATGGATTAAATCCTGCTTTTTTGAGTCTTTCTTCCCTATTATCTAAGTTATTTTCCTTATATTCATCACCTAAAAACAAACCAAACACTTTATTTTTAAGTCCACTAACACCAGAAAATTCTTCAGCCTGCGCACGAGTCTCAGATAAATAAGGTTTGGATTTATAATCAATCTCACCTATATTATTAAACTCATTAGTTTGCAGTATTGCAGAAGAGCCATCTTTTATGACTTGAGATTGATAATCTCTTCCAAGACCATCCGTATTCGCATGTGTTTCAAAGATTATTCCAGAATCAAAATCCAAAGTCCGACTAGTACTCACATAATTTGGATTAGTATCACTTATTCCACTTCCATCTTCAGCATACCAATATTCATATGAAGTATAATACTCTGAATCACCGACATCCTTCACCCTTTCCAGCCTATTAAAAACATCATAATCATAATAAGATTTATGACCATTCATATCTTCAATTTCGTTTAAAACATAAAGATTCGTATCATAAATCAACTTAATTTCATTACCTTCATGATCTCTTTTACAAGTCAATAATGCTCCAGCAAAAGGACTAGTTCCACCACATTGACCATTAGCACCATAATAAAGATAGTTATTGTGCCCTTTTGGATCTATGGTACGTATAGCTTGACCATAATCATCATAAGCAATCACATTTGAGGTTAAATAAGTATCTCCAGCCCCTATATCATGGTCTCCATTATCTTTCCAAACAGTACTACTAGAAGGATAAATTCTTCCATCTCCAAAATCACCATAAGTACTCTTTTGATAACTATAAACATCCCCATTAGTTACAGTAGTTGTAGATTCAAAAGGCAAAGCATACATATGTTTATCTATCAAATCCGAACTAGTTGAATAACAATCGGTAGATTCATAACAATAAGAATTAGTTTGCCTTATCCATCCATTATTATTATGAGTAGTTGTATTTCTTGGTAACCCATTATCAGGATCATAAGTATACTCTACCAAGTTAGTTACTCCATCTAATGTCGTTGTTGAATTATCTGTCTTCATCCAATCTATCCATAAGGTATAGCCTGCATTACAATCTACAGCATTTTCAGAATTATTATAGTTTATTCCAGGCTCATTTCCTTCAACATAACTAAATTTATTCTCAATTGAATATTCGCTCTGGACAGTTTTAACTACACTTTCATCAGCATTAAGATATTTTATAACAGAAGGATAAACGGTATAAGGTTCATAGCTATTGAAAACAGCTCTCTTAATTAATACATCTTCATCTTGAACAGTTCTTTGACAATCATATAATCCAGGAGGATCTTCTTTAACACCCACATAATAATCAGTTTTTATTGAACCATATAATGGATTAGGTAAACTTTTTTCAACAGATTCATAAAAAATACCCTGACCTAAATGAGAACCAAATCTTTCCCAATCTTGTCTAAAATGACTATCCCATCCAAGATCTTGAGTGGCAACACCAGGACCATAAGAATACTCAGTAGTCAAAGTATGTTCATCTCCTTCACCAAAACCATCTTTAACAGTCTTACTCTTAATTCTAATTCCGCCATCTTTTTGTGAAATTTCTTGATCTTGTTCATATTCATAATTTCCAAGTTCATATTCATACTCAATACTTCCACCAGTGGAATACTTAACTTTACTTACAGACCAAGTATCTATTTCATCAGTAGCATCATGTTGATCATCAAAATCTTTAATATATGAATTCAAACAAACATCAAATGCCCACTGACAATTTCTTGGTAACCTATTCACTGGAACATTACCAAATGCATTATTAGCAAGATAAATTAATTTTATGTAATATCCATCATTACATCCATTCCAACCACCATCAGGATCATATGATTCACAATCTGGAACTCCAGTATAATATCCCCACCAATCCCAAGCATTTCGATAAAACAAAGAATTTCTATTTTTATATTCAAAACTAACATCTGGTAAGAAAGTTAAACCATCATTACCATAATACTTAACTGAATTTAATGTTAATCTTCCATCATCTTCAATTCCTTCAGCCCCCTTAGCAAGTTCATCAGGATTTTCAGAATAATCAAAACCAACTTTTGAAACTAGTTGGCCATTTTTATTTTTAAAATTAACATAATTTAATCTTGCTAATTTTTTTTCAGTTTCACTAAAATCTCTACCATCCATCCTATTAGAAGTATCATAATCAAATTCTGCCTTCATTAAAGGAGTATTAATATTAGAAAGATATACCATATCTGAAGTATAATTCCTAGAAGTATAAGAAATTTGAATATGGGGATTCTCTGCATTAGTATCTTCATGATTTCCAATACCTGTAAATTTAGCATCAACAACAAGGTTATAATTTGGATCATCAGTATTAATATCTCCAGCCGCATTAATTATTCTAGGATTTGGAAAAACATATTTATACTCTCCAAGATTATCGTAATTAATTTTTATCCAATTTCCTTTATCATTATCAGTTGGACCATTACTACCTATATCCACATAATCTGCACTCAAAATCTCAGTAAGATACCATGTAGCCACATAATCATCCTTTAAATCATAATTATAAGTTGTAGAATCCCACCTCCTAATTACATTTTCTATTTCTTCTCCAAAAATACTATCAGAGATAGAAACATCAATTCTCGAATATGCCTTTTCTTCAAAAACATATTTAGAACCACTCATAGTAGTTATTATCCACTTATCAATTTCCTGATTATTATATTCGACATCTATCTTCATATTCTGCCAAGTTGCAAAATGTGGGACCTTATCTTCATCAAATATTATTTTTCCTCCACCCCCAGGAAAAGAAACAGAATAATAATCTTGATCTTTAAAATCTGACGTACCACCCCACAAGAAACCATTATCAGTATCATCAGGTACACCAACTGGAGATCTTGTTACAGCACCAATACCTAAATTAAATCCAAGTCCTACCCAACTTGCCTCTTGATTTAATTTAATCCCAGCACCATAACCTAAAGAGATTGGCAAGTCCATTCCATTTCTCCCAACCACTGTTCCAATAGGAATACTAAACCCTACTCCACCATCAGCACCTGGCTCAGCACCTTCAACCTTCGAAAAAGAAAACGCTTCAGGAGAACTAACTTCCATAGTAGCAAAAACACTGCCCATAAAAATAAAACAAACTAATAAAACACTTAAAACATTACCAACTCTTTTCATATTTAAAACCTCCATTTGTTAAATATAACTTTTAGTTTAATACAAATAACTTAATATTATTATATATAAATCTTTCTCTAAAATTATTAAAAATCATAAGAAATACCAAAATTTAAATCGAGATCATTTTGAAATTCAGAATTAGAATTAAAAATATCTGAAATTCCAAGAGTCACACCAACCCCATTATTCATTAATGCTTTTACGCCAAAATTCCACTTACTATAATCACCATTAGATGCAGTAGAACCACCCACTCCAAATTGAGAGAATTTCCCATATCCTGGAATCCGAACCTTCGCACCAAAAATATTATCCCCATCACCAGTTCTAGTATTATACACAGAAAGAGGACCCTTACTCACAGCCAGACTAGCAGAAAAAAAGTTATCGAATCTTGAAGTTGGAGGTAAAGAAACCGTCATAGGATCAGTAGATTCTCTTCCACCCTCCCAAACCTTTAGAAGACCACCAGTTCCAGTAAAATCTGTATTAAACCATTGCCCTTCATATCCTAAAGTGAACCTACCTGTAGGACCAAAACTATATTCCTCATTAGTATTTTCATTTCCAACAATAGCAGTATCAGTGTTAAGCCCCCATCCTAAAGAACCAACACCAGTAGCTTTAAGCCTCCAATTCCCAAATCTACCGATAAATCTAGTATAATCTACAGAACTAAAAATTCGAGTATTACTCACCTCTCTATCCTTTGGAAAAAATCTAGAAGTAGTTGACATTAAACCTCCTTGATCTCCAACTTCAAACGATACAGTAAAACCGGGATTCGTCCAACGATAATCCCTTGTTGACTCACTCAACGCAGAACCATCTGCACCAATAGCAAGACCACCATCAGGATCAACCAGATTCATAGGATTATTATGTACATAGGCATAAGCAGGTTCATCTTCAACAGGATCAACACTTGTAAACCTTCCCAAATTAGAATCATAATATCTAGCTCCAAAATTATACAAATCACTTTCTTCTAATTCTTTTCCAGTGAATGAATATTTCACACCAGTATTCTCAATTTCTTGCCCATAGGGCAATGATTTAAAACTTGCAATTTCAGTACCACTAGCACCAGTCACTTTCCTATTATTGCCAAGTCTATCTTGGTGATAATATTTGATTCCAGAATCATCTTGACTAGCAATCAGTTTGCTACCCGCATAAAAATAAGTTGTAGTTCCCTCTTCAGTTCTATCTCTATCCTCTAAAACTTCTTTAGAAACCTCTTCAGAAACAGTTGGAATTTTAATAGCATATACAAAAGAGATACACAAAATTAATACACATCCAACTAACACCCCCTTTTTCATAATAACCAATTATAAAACTCATATATAAATCTTTCTCAAAGAAAAACTATATAAACAATCTAAATCAATTAACAAAATATGAAAACATATGTCCTCGATACTTCTATTGTAATAGAAAAAATAGCTTCCAAACTAATTAAGAATACTGAAATCTCTGGAACTATAATAATACCTAATGCAGTAATGGCAGAATTAGAAGCACAAGCAAACAAAAGAAAGGAGGTTGGATTAATAGGAATAGAAGAAGTTCAAGAATTACAAGAACTAAGGAAAGAAAATAAAATAGATATTATTTTCGCTGGACACAGACCAACTCCAGATCAAATAAAATTTGCAAAAGCTGGAGAAATAGATGCAATGATTCGACAAATTGCTTACGAAGAATCAGCCACATTAATCACAGCAGACAGAGTACAATCAGAATCAGCAAAAGCCTTCGGACTTAAGGTAAGATTCATAGAAACACATACCCCGAGAGGAAAATTAAAAATAGAAAAATATTTTGACGAACACACAATGTCAGTCCACATAAAAGAGGGTTGCAACCCAAAAGCAAAACGAGGACAACCAGGAAACTGGAAACTAAAAGAAATAAAAAACAAAGTAACTTATTTTGAAGAAGTTGACGAATTAGCAAAAGAGATAATAGAAAAGACAAAAGTAGATCCAAAATCATTCATAGAAATAAGTAATCCAGGTTCAACAATAGTACAATACAAAAATTACAGAATAGTAATAGTTAGAAAACCAATATCTGATGGTCTAGAAATAACAGCAATAAGACCAATAAAAAAATTATCCTTAAAAGACTATAATTTACCAGAAGAGATTCTGGAAAGAATAGAAACAAAAGCAAGGGGAATAATAATAGCTGGAGAAACAGGATCGGGAAAATCAACTTTCGCCCAAGCAATTGCAGAAGAGTTTTCAAGAAATGGAAAAATAACTAAAACTGTAGAATCACCGAGAGATTTACAACTAGACAAAAACATAACTCAATATTCAAAATCATTTACAAGCTCAACGGAGGTTCATGACATCTTATTCTTATCAAGACCAGATAACATTATTTTCGATGAAATAAGAGATACTCCAGATTTCAAACTATTTACAGACCTAAGATTAGCAGGATCAAACTGCATCGGAGTATTACATGCAGCAGAACCAATAGGCACAGTACAAAGGTTCATAACAAGATTAGACACTGGGATGATACCTTCAGTCCTAGACACAATAATTTTCATAGAATCAGGAAAAATCAAAACAGTTTACACATTAAAGATTAGTGTTAAAGTTCCAAATGGAATGACAGAATCAGATTTAGCAAGACCAGTAGTTGAAGTGATGAACTTGGAAGGGCAACCACTATATGAAATTTATAGTTACGGAGAAGAAACAGTAATAATTCCGATAATTGAAGAAAGAACATCCGGTCAAAAATTAGCAGAAAGGCAAATAGAACAAGATATGAAAAAATACTCTCCAGAAGTAAAAGCAGAAATGATATCTTCAAACCGAGCAATTATATATGTTCCAAAAAAAGATATTCCTGCAATAATAGGAACTGCTGGAAAAAGAATAGACAGCATAGAGAAGAAAATAGGAATAAAATTAACAGTAAAAGAACAGGAAGAAAAAGAAATAAAATACAAAGTAATAGAAACTAAAAAAGCAGTATCTTTCTCGGTTTCACAAAAACATATTAGAAAAACAGCACAGATAATTCTAGATCACCAAGTATTATTCTCTGGGGTGGTCGACACAAAAGGAAAAATAAAAGTTCACAAGAAATCACAACTAGGAAAGACAATATTAGAACATTTGAACCAAAACAAGAAATTTGAGATTAAATTTTAGAAACATTTTTTAAAACAGCCAACTTCACAATAAACACATGCCACCAATAGAAAATTTAAT
>CAZTYO010000023.1:0-7198 GCA_964617925.1 Candidatus Woesearchaeota archaeon | reverse complement strand
CAGTAGATGGTAAGGTAGACTTCTGAGCGGAGTAAAAACCTATAAAAGTTAGTAATTTCTTCTTATTTATAAATATGAGAGAATGTCCAAAGTGTAAAAAGAGAGAATTAGATGTTACAGACAAGCCAAACAACTACAGATGCTGGAATTGTGGCTATTTCTGTATAGGTACAAAGTATTTAGAAGAGGATTAGAATTAAGTTAGCCACCGGAATCTATCTGAACCTTATAAAGAACTACAGCAAATAACTTAGAACTAATAATCGGTTTCTCTATTATTCTTCCATGAATTACTATTGAAACGCAAATATTGATTAATACCCATAAATTGAATAAGCAAGTTGAGAATAGGAAATAAAATAATCTAATATGAAAATTCTTAGATGTTGTTCTGGGTTTAAAGTCATGTTCTAATTGTCTATACTTAGTTTCTATGCCCCATCTTTTGGAATAGAATTTGAATAAGTAATGTGTAAGCTGAACAGGAATATCAAGATTAGTTGAAAATGCTCTCTTTACTCCATCTTCATCATTTACTAGAATTAAAGTTGTAGTTTCATCTCCAATTTTAAAATCTTTAATTATTCTTGCTTCACAATCCTCTGACTTATCATACCATCGTTTAACAGTAGGACTTTTTATTTTAGGCATTAAGTATTTTACATTATTATTTTTAAGAACTCTAATAACTTTAGGTTTATCAAAACCTCTGTCAAGATAAGCTCTATCAATACGTATTTTTTCTTTTGCTCTTTTTATTAATCTATCAACCAAATCTTCTTGATTATCAAATGGGTGCATCATCAAAGCATCTATTGTAAACCTTCTTCCAGCTACAACTATTGAGCAAGTTATGAATTTAAAGAAGTTATTTGTTCCTCTGTCATTTTTCCCTCCAATAACAAAAGGATCTGTTTTATCTCCATAATAAGGGACTTCATGAACATCAATAGCTATGTCTAACTTTCTTCTGTTAAGTAAATTGTAATTCTTTTTAGAAAATTCAAAAATAACATCAAATATCTTTCTAAAAGTTTTTTCTATATCTTCTTTTTGATCTAATTTTCTTAAATGATACAGGATTGTTTCTCTTGCTGGAATACTTGTATCTGGATTTAATTCATTAAAAGTTTTAACTCCATTAGTGCAAAAATCATGAGTCTGGGCAGTATGAACAAGAACATCTAGTAAATCTCTTGTAGTAAACTTGGCATTGTGTCTTAATTTAATTTCTATCTGTGGATAAACTAATTTCTTAACTAATTTTACTGCCTCTTTGAAAGCCTTATTTTTCTTATTAACTTCCTTTTTCTTTTTAGTTATTGTTTCTTTGACAATTTCTATATCCAAGATTATACTATGCTTAGTAGCAGTAGATAAAATATTTTCAGCGAGATTGTCTAAAAATTGAATGTGTTCTTCTGTCAATCTTTTTTGGAAAAATTCATTGAATGTTCTTTTCTTTGGAATGTCAATAATATTTAGATTATTAAGGTCTTGTTCATCTAACTTTTTAACTAGATCTGGATAAGTAGTTATACCTTTAATTCTTTTATAGAGATATAATCTGATAAATGACTCTAATGAAAACTTATTTTTCTTTAATTCTATGTTTATTGGTAATCCTAACTTAGATAAAATAAAGGAGGTCTTAATCCATTTAGAGTCAAGACTAACAAAAATTTTATTAAGTTCTGTTTCTATTCCTTCTATTGTGGGGTTCATTCCGGACTCCATACCAGAGGAGATGTGGTCTCAAGCTTCGTCTTCTCTGGATTATCTTATTTATATCTTATATGATATATAGAAGTATCATGTAGTATATAAATATATCGTTAATGTAACCTATAGGTTATACTGAAGTATCATAAAGTTTATATACAAGCTATATTTTACTAAACATATGAAAAGAATACTTGTAAGCATACCTGATGGAACTTGGAAGATTATTGAAAAAGACTTAATTGGAAAAATAGGGGAAAAAGAGTCTGAAGTCATAAGAAATATAGTTCTTGCTTATTTATCTGAGAAAGGTTATCTTAAAAGTAAAGAATAATTGAGGGTTACAGTGAAAATAAAAGATCTTCCTTGGTATAATAGACCTGGATTTAAACTTACTAGAAAAGGTGTCAATACATTAGATGATGCTGAATTACTTTCTATAATATTTGGAAGAGGTGGCAAAGGGGAGTCTGCAATCGAGCTTTCTAATAGGTTATTGAAAAAATATAATTTTAACAAATTAGAGGAACTATCTGTTAAAGATCTTGCTAAAGAATGTAAATGGGACTTTAATAAAGCTAATCAAATACTAAGTCTAATTGAGGTTTGTAAAAGATATAACAAATTAGTCAAGGATGGATATAATGGTAAAGTTGAACGCAAAGAAATTAAAAGTTCAAAAGACGTTTATAATATGTTTATTGATAAATTTAGAAATCATAAAAAAGAAGTGTTTAGCATAGTATTATTAGATAGCAAAAATAAAGTTATTGATGAACCTAAGGAAATTTTTGTTGGTACATTAAACTCTTCTTTAATTCACCCAAGAGAAATTTTCAAAGAAGCTGTAAAAGAAAGTGCTAACTCTTTAATCTTAGTACACAACCATCCGTCAGGAGATGTGAGCCCTTCTGAAGAAGATAAGAAGATAACTGAAAAATTAACAAATGTAGGAGTTGAAATGGGCATTCCTATATTAGACCACATTATTGTTGGAAAAGATAATTATCATAGCTTTAAAGAGAATTCTTAATCTTTTAATTCATGATTACAATTATTAACCCATTTACAATAATCACATTCATTAGAAGGAGCTGGAATTTCACCTTCTAAAACTTTAACTGCATTTTTAAATATTCTTTCTGCATTTTTGATATCAACTTTTATTTTGATTAAATCTGTGTTAAAACAGACATGTCCTTCTTCGAAAACTTCATGGGGATGATAAAACAACAAATAAGTATATTCTTCAGTTTGATAGCCATTTTTTCGTAAAAGTAAATTGTAAATATCCATCTGATCTTGGTAATGCTCATGAGTGTCTTCTTTTAATGGATATCCTCTTGTTTTATAATCTAAAACAATCAGCTTTTTACCTTTTACAAGGATATTATCAACTGCACCCCTAAATAAATTTCCTTTATTATCTGTCCATTGAATTCCTTTGAAGTTACTTCTCCAAACATCCAACAATTTTTCGTCATCAAATAGTTTAAGTTTACCATTAAATTTTTGAAGTTCTGGAGGTAATTCTCCTTTCTTCATGAATTTATCAAAGTGAATTTTTAATATTTTATCCATTCCAGAAGGTAGAGAAGGAAATATTCCTGCTGGTCTGCTTATTTTTTTATTGAACTTTAGCCAAAAACATCTAGGACAATCTTTCAATAAACTTAATGATGATGGGCTAAATTTATATGACATTTTTATTTACCTCATAAATTTTTTACAACCTCTGTATCTAATATCTCTTTCCTTTTCTTCCAATCTGGCATAAGTGTATCTTGTAATCTGTAAAAGTTTTTATTGTGGTCTCTAAATTTAAAATGGATTAATTCATGTAAAATAACATAATCAATACAGAATTTAGGAGCATCAATTAGTTCACTATTCATAATTATTTTCCTTTTGGATTCCATACAAGAACCCCATCTTGCTTTCATAGTTCTTATTGTTATGCTTGGTTTAGGAACACCATATTTTTTCATTGGTTTGTGCATTCTTTCCAATGATTCATTAAAAATTTTAACTGATCTCTTTTTGTACCAATCATCAATCAATTGTATCTTTCTTGCAATATTTTCTTTGTCTTTGACATAAAGATTGAGATACCCTCTTTTGAATTTGACACATTCATTGTTTGATTGAAATACCTTTAAACGATATTGCCTGCCTAAATATTTGAAAGTTTCTCCATTTACATATTCTTTCTTATATTTTATTTCAGATAAGGCTCTTTTAAAAAATTCTTTATTTTTAATAATCCAAGAAGCTTTCTTTCTAACAAACGAATGTATGATATTTATTGGAACTTGGTTATTCGCCGACACCTCTACAATTAAATTGGGTTTAAGATTGAGATTTATGTTTTTAACTTCCTTTCTTGAAAGAGTATACCCAATCCTATGTATGCCATAAATTATTTCATGTTTACTCATTATTAATTAATACCTCTTTATTGAAATTGATTTAATTGTCTCTATTATTTTATCTATTTGATCGAGAGAAAGATTAATTCCTTCTTTCTTCTTAAAATCAAAAAGCAAATCATCAATTTCTTGTGCAATTCTATTGTGAACATCAATATTATCATAAAAGTCAACTTTAACATGCTTATCTATTATTTTTTCAACTTTTAGTGATAATTCTGCTATAATTTTATCAAGGTCTGGTTTTTGATTATACTCTGCAACACTTTCTTTAATTACTCCATAAAATGCTTGGGCATGTTGGTCTCCCTTAATTGATTCTGGGTATTCTATGCCTGAATCTCCTTTCCTAAAATCTTTAACTATCTCTTTCATTTTACTAAGGTAATCTCCTTCAGAGATTCTGGCTTCTTTGTATGCAGTTAAAACTTCATTTATTCTTTGAGAGAATTTTTTATAATGGGCGGGATTTTCATCCCATTTTTGACTAATGCTTTTTGACATTCTTGTCCTGATAGCATCTGCTTTAGCACGTTTTGATCCTAATCTGTCAAGTTCTTGCTCAAATTTAGTTTTATCTAGAATATCCACAGGATTTGTAATTCTTATGACTTCTTCAGCAGAAATATAGTTATCCATAAGCTTCTGCATTTGAGCTTCGTATTCTTTATGATCTATACCATCTGAGTATCTTAACTTTACTGATTTTCTTAATTCTTGGAAGAATTTAAGGTCATTTTTATATGTATTTAATTCATCTTTGCTTAATGCATTATAAACTTGCTCTGACTCTAATGCGATAGAAAGGTATCTTCCAAAATGACTGAGCACATTATAAAAGTTTTCTCTAACTTCATCATCTGCAAGCATAACTTCAAATTCTTCAACATCTTTCCTATTTTTTACTCCAATAAAAATATTTTTTAAATCCGTATGAAATTGTCTTAAGGATCCAATTATGCTTATCACATCATATAATGCTCCTTTCAAATCTTCTGGATCAAAGTTTTCTAATCCTGCACCAGAATACATATCTAATGCAACATCCAATTTATCTAACAAACCCCTATAATCAATAATAAATCCAAAGTCTTTTCCTTCATACAATCTATTTATTCTAGCAATTGCCTGAAGAAGTGTATGCTCTTTCATTGGTTTATCCACATAAAGCACAGTTGCTCTTGGAGCATCAAAACCAGTTAATAGTTTGCTAACCACAATTAGAACATCTACATCATCACCATTAACAAAATCATCTTTTATAGTATCTTCATAATTATCATCATCACCATATTTCTTCATCATTTTATCCCAAAACCTTTTAACACGATCTTTTGATTTTTGATCAACTGCTTCGTAACCTTCCCTTTGATCTGGTGGAGAAATAACAACTTTACAATTAAGTTCACCTAACTCTTCAAAAGCCTCTAAATACCTTATTGCTTCTATTTTACTATTTGTAGCTAGCATTGCCTTGAAATTAGCACTTTTTGTTTTATAATTATCAATAAAGTGTTGGTTAATATCAAATGCAATAAGTTTGATTCTTTGGTCAGAGGATGCAATTTTTTCAAATTGACTCCATTTCTTTTTTACTTCTTCTTTTTGTTTATCATTTAGATTTCTAGTAATTATTTCTAATCTTTGGTCAATTGCTTTTTTATTAACTGTTTGTTCTATCATTTTCCCTTCATATAATAAGGGTACTATCATCTTATCTTTAACACCATCAACAATAGTATATTTATGTATTAATTTACCAAATTTAATCATGGTACTCTTTTCTTTTTTCATTAAGGGTGTACCAGTAAATCCAAGATAGCACGCATTAGGAAATACATTCTTCATTTTAATATGGAGTTCTCCATATTGGGTTCTATGCGATTCATCAACTAATACAAAAATATTTTTTGAAGTTGCAGCAGAAGTTTTTTTAGATGCAGTATCAAATTTATGGACCAAAGTAGTAATAACATCTGCATTGTTATCGTCAATTAATTTAATAAGATGATTTCCAGAAGTTGCCCTGCTAGCTTTTAGTCTTGTATGATTAAATGTTCTATGAATTTGCTTATCAAGATTTTTTCTGTCTGTTACAACTACAACTTGAGGGTTTTCTGATGATAGTTCAGATAATATAAATTTAGAAAGCATAATCATCACTATGGACTTACCAGAACCTTGTGTATGCCAAATAACTCCAGATTGTCTATTTCCATCATTATTTGTTTTGCTTATTGTTTTAATTATCTCTTTAACTGCAAAAAATTGTTGATATCTTGCTATTTTTTTAACATCTTTGTCATATATTACAAAATATTTAGTGAAATCCAGTAACCTTTCAGGATGAAATAAGGACACAATATTTTCATCTTGCTTAGTTATTTTACGATTCTCTACAACTTCATGTAAAATTTTCTGATGCCATTTTTCATCTTGTTCTTTCCAAATAGACCAGAATTTAGCAGGAGTTGAAGTTGTTGCATACATTGTTTCATTTTTGTTAGTACTCATAACTACTTGAACAAATTTGAATAATTGTGGAATGTAATCTTTCCCTTGATTTCTAATCATCTGAGAAATTCCTTGCTTCATAGAAATGGAGGCTTTTTTACACTCAATAACTGCTAAGGGGATACCATTTACAAAAAGAACTACATCTGGCCTCGCATGATCTTTTGCATTTTCTCTTTCAACAGAAAATTCTTGCACAACATGAAATACATTATTTTGAGGATTCTTCCAGTCAATGAAATTAATATTAAATGATCTTATAGTTCCATCATCTAATTTTTCAGCATATGATCTACCAAGCATTAATGAGTCATAAATTTTCTCATTAGTCTTAACAAGACCGTCTGTAAGTCCTTCATCAATATCTTTTATTGCTTGTTCGACATTTTTGTTACTGAATTTGTATGTTTTACCTTTATATTCAAAAGAGTTTAATTTTTCTATCTGTTTTTTTAGTATTGGTGTTAGGATAACATTGTGAAAGTTTTTTCTCATTAGTTCAGCTTCTTCTGGAGGTATTATCTCATAGCCCA
>CAZTYO010000022.1:0-8186 GCA_964617925.1 Candidatus Woesearchaeota archaeon | reverse complement strand
CTGTTGGAACAGAATTCACATACAATATAACTTGTTCAGATATAGATATTGATACCCTAACTTACTATGACAATACTACTCTGTTCGATATAAACTCTTCAACAGGTTCAATAATTGACACTCCTGCATCAGGAGAAGAAGGAACTACAAACATAACAATAACTTGTGGAGATGGAACCACAAACACCACAAGCTCATTTAATTATATAATAAGTGCAGCTGCAGCAACATCAAGTGGAGGTGGAGGATCAAGTATTCCAGAGTGTTCAATAGATGAAGATTGTACAAACAATGAAAGGTGCATAGATGAAGAATGCACATTACTGTTTGATATAAAAATAATGCACGTTGATTCTCCAATAATGCCTGGAGAGATATTGGACTTTACATATTACATTAAAGCAATGACAGAAATAAATGATGATGTGACTATTAAATTTTGGGTAGAAGATGCAGAAACTGGAGAAGTGTTATTATCTCCAATTCCAAATATTTGCGGAGACAATATAAAACACGAAAGTGAAGAATGCGATGAAGGAGATAATAATGGAAATATTT
Source organism: Candidatus Woesearchaeota archaeon (assembly GCA_964617925.1). Taxonomy (GTDB): domain Archaea; phylum Nanobdellota; class Nanobdellia; order SCGC-AAA011-G17; family PNOQ01; genus JABHIB01. The sequence goes on along the minus strand of CAZTYO010000022.1, from coordinate 7,628 downwards.
GCACACCAAACTATGATAAAACATGCACTTATTGTGATAATGAATGTAAATTACAAACAATTCAAGGACCATATTGTGGAGACAATACTTGTGATGAAGAAGAAACCAAATTCAGTTGTGAAGATGATTGCGGTAAACCATCCTTCTTAGAAAAGCTTTCAAACTTTTTTGGAATAACTGGATATGCAATCATTGCTGAAGGAGAGGATGTAATATATGTTGGAGGAATTGGCGAAGAATTAACAGAATCCGCAGAATTATACTTATTCACTGACATGTATGGGAAGTATGAATTCCATGTTCAGTTAGTTCACAATGATTATTTGGTAGAATCGACAAGATCTATAGAAGTCAAATATGATGTCCAACCAACTTTAGATGTAACAATAGAAGGATTAACAGAAGAAGAAAATAGACCATTAGAGTTCAACCTATCATTATATTTCAATGTTGATGAAACAATCCCTATAATGATTACACAAGAAATAACAAAAGACAATGAAGTAGTTTGGAATGAATCAAGAAGTCTTTCAATATCAAGAAGTTTAACACTAGAAAATGAAATTGAAGGATTGGGAGATGGAATTCACACATATTCTCTAAATGCAGGATATCTGGGACAAACTTACGAATTAACAAAACAGTTCGCAATAACGGGAGTAAGAGAAGCACCAACAAGGGGGGTGGACTTTTTGAGAATAATCTATATGTTTTTCCTGGCCATAACATCATTATTAATATTATATTTAATTTACACATCAATAAGAAAAATTAAACCAAGGAAAGTAAAATTAAAAATTCCGAGGAAATTTATAATAATTTCATTAGCAACAATAATTGGAATGCCCACATTATATTATGGATTTACACTTTTAAAACAAATAATTGACAAAGAAATAATCAATTTTTTACTAGTTGTGTGTGGTATAATGTTTGCAATTTATTTAATAAAAAGATCCATAACAGAGATAATTTTAATATCAAAAAGACCAAAAAGGAAAAAACATTTTGTAAGAGTAAAGCACATAATCCACAAACCAAAAAGAAGAAAAATAACAGAAAAACAAAAATTACTTAAAAAAATAAGAAATTGGAGATCGCAAGGATATGACACAAGAGTCCTAGAACAAAAATTACAAGATTCTATTCATGAAAAAAGGAAAAGAACGTTAACTCAAGAAGAATTAAAAAAACAAGAGTTTGAAAGAAAAATAAAGCATTGGGAGTCAAAAGGTTATGATACTACAATTTTAAGGCATGAATTAGATCTAAAACCAAAGATAGTAAGAATAACAAAATCAGATAAAAAAATATCTGTAAATATCCCCAAATTAGAACAAAAAATAAGTGAGTGGAAGCGTCAAGGATATGATACTTCAATATTGGAAGAAAGATTAAAAAGAATTCTTAACCGAAAACATTAAAAACATAAAAATCAAATTTTAGCTTAAAAGAGGTAGATTTATGGCCAACATTAATGAGCTAGAAAAAGATTTTGAGTTATTCGGAAAAGGAATAAACAGGTTAGAAGAATTAAAGAAAGAATTAGATTCTCTAAACACCAAGGGATTTGAGCCAGATAAATCAAAAATAAAATCAGAATTAAAAAATGTTACAGATATACCTAAAATAGAAAAACAAATCAAAATTCTAAAACAAAAAATTGCTGGAACATATAAGAAAAAAGTAGTTAAGAAGAAAAAGGCAAAAAAGAAAGTTATTGTTAAAAAACCAGTTAAGAAGATAAAAAGAAAGCCAATAAAAAAAATCAATCTTGATCAAGATGTTGCAGAATTAGTAAAAGCACAGATGGAATCAGCTGCCCTAGACATAAAAAAATCGTTATCGGAGAGAGTTAAATTAAAAGAGTCAAAGCTACAAATTAAATTAAAAGAAAAGGAAAATAAACTTTTGGAAGATATAAAAAAGAAAGAATTAGAAATAAAACAAAAAGCAGATTCATTTAACGAATTACAAAAAGAAAAGAAAGAGAGATTAGAGAAGCTACACAAAGAAAAGATATTATTTTTAGAAGATAAAAACAAGATAATTGAAACTAGATTAAAAGAAGATTACAAAAAGAGATACAAAGATAAAGTAAATAACGAATTAAAAAATAAGGTTAAAAAAGAATTTAATGAAAAATTGGCAATAAAATATAGTTCTAAGAAAGAATACTTATTAAACCAAGTAGATAAAAAACTAAAAGATATGGAAGAAATTCTAAAAAAAAAGGTCAACTCAGACATTAGGAAATTTAAATCAGAAGAAAAAGAAAAATTAGTTGCAAAACATGATTCATTGGATAATAATTTAAAACAAAAATACAAAGAAGAGTTCAATTCAAAAGTAGACTCAATAAAAAAAGAAGCAGAAAATAAATTAAAATCAAAAGAAGATAAGTTAGAACTAACTTTCATTAAACAGAGAGAAAAATTAGGCAGTATAGAAACAGAGTTACATCAAAAGTATAAAAATAAAGTTAACAATGAATTAAAAAATAAAATAAAAAGAGAGTTTAATAAAAAAGTTTCAGAAAAATATAATTTTAAGAAAAAGAAATTAGAACAAGATATCGCATTTTCATTAAATTCAAAACTAAATGAATTAAATAAACAATTTAAAGAAAAAGAAATCAAACTTTCAATCAATTTAAGAAATGATTCAGAAAAAAAATTAAAAGACAAAGAAACAAAACTAAAACAAAATTACAAAAAAGAATTTGAAACAAAATTAACATCAAAAGAAAGTAAACTTTCTAAAAAATATAATAATGAGATAAAACTAAAGAAAGCAGAAATGGAAAAAAGAACAGATAAATTCATAAAAGCAACTGTAAAAAATCTAGAAGATAAACAATTAGAAATATTAATGAAACAAGAAAAGGAATTAGAAACAGATTTCAAGAAAAAAGTTTCAAAACTAGAATCAGCATACAAAGAAAAACAAAAAGAGTTAGAATTACAATTAAAAAAACAAGAAGAATTAAACATAAAAAACAAAAAGAAATTATTGAAGAAACAACTAGATGCTAGCTTAGCGAAATTATTAGAATAATTAACCTATTTTAGATCCTGATTCTATGTTCTTATCCACAGTCAATAATACAACATTTTCTTTATCTGTACCAGATGCAGCTAAAAGCATACCTTCGCTTTTTACGCCCCTCAGAACTGCAGGTTCAAGGTTAGCTAAAACAACAATTTTTTTACCAATCAATTCTTTTATACTATAATGTTTTTTTATTCCTGCTACAATAGTTCTCTCATCTTTTCCAAGTTCAATTTTCAGAACATATAATTTATCTGCATCAGGGTGATTTTCCGCTTCTAAAATTTCTGCAACTCTTAAATCTAAATTTTGCCAATCTTTAAAATTTACTTCCATTTTATTCAATTTTTTTAAATAAGATATCTCCCTTCTTTACTTTATAATTATCAATAACTCCAAATTTAACATCCTTTATATTTCCAGGTTTTATTACAAGTTGGGAATTTATTTTTTCACTAGTTTTTGGGATAAAAGAACTCAATAATAGGGAACTTATTCTCAATGCCTCCAATAAGTTATATAAAACAACTTCCCTATTGTCCCCATTTTTCCAAGGCTCATTATCATTAACATATTTATTTGTTGTCCTAACAAAGGACCAAATTTCTTCAAGGGCCAAATGGAGTTCATAGTTTTCAAAACGTTCTTTAACCTTTTCTAAATCTAATTGTTTGAACAATCCATCATTTTTTTGTTTAGATATTTTTCCATCAAAATATTTTTCACATAAACTTAAAGTTCTACTCAATAAATTTCCCAGGTCATTAGCAAGTTCATTATTAGTTCTATCTTTTAATGAGTTTTCAGAAAAATCTCCATCTTGATCAAAAGGAACATCCTTAATCATAGTATACCTAAATTGATCAACCCCATACTTTGAAACAATATCATTAGGATCAATTGAATTTCCCAGGCTCTTACTGATCTTCTTTCCATTAAATGTCACATAACCATGAACTAAGATTTGTTTTGGTAATGGAACTCCCGCAGACATTAGAATAGCTGGCCAAATAACCGAATGGAACCAATTTATTCCCTTGCCAACAACGTGAATATCTGCCGGCCAATATTTCTTATACTTGGCATCAGAAGGATACCCCAATGCAGAAATATAATTGCTCAATGCATCAATCCATACATATATTTTATGATCTTTATCTATTGGAGTATTTATGCCCCAATCCAGTCCGGGCCTACTGACAGATATATCATTTAGGCCATCAGATTTAATTCTATTAATTATTTCTTTTCTAAATCCAGTAGGCGTAATAAAATCATCACTAGAACATAGTTTTAATATCTCTTTTTCATATTTGCTAAGTTTAAAAAAATAATTTTCTTCTTCAATTAATTTAGGTTTTTTATTGTGTTCTGGGCACTTACCCTCAACGAGATCTCTTTTAGTAAGAAATGCCTCGCATCCAACACAATAGTTACCAGCATAAGTTTTTTTGTAGATATCTCCACTATCATAGACTTTTTGAAAAATTGTTTGTGCAACTTTTATGTGTCTATCTTGAGTTGTTTTAATAAAATCATCATTTGATAAATTTAAAGTTTTACAAAGATTTTCAAAATATTTACTATTTTTTTCAACAAATTTTGCAGTAGGTATTTTTTTTTCTTTTGCTACTTGGTCATTTTTTTGAGCATTCTCATCAGTTCCAGTTAAGAAAAAAGTATCTTTCTCATTAAATCTATTCCACCTAGCCAAAACATCTGTTAGGACTTTTTCATATGCATGACCAATATGGGGGGTAGCATTAACATAATCGATTGCAGTAGTAATATAAAATTTATTTGTCATAAAACTAACAGAAAATAGTTATTTAAATAATTAACTAAATAAAGTATTCGAGTGCTTCAGCTACACTGCCTACTTCAATAACTTCTAATCCACTTTCTTTAGATATATCTATTTGTTTGGGAATTCTTTCAGTATTACACCATTCCATAAATCCAAAAGTTTCGCAGTGTTCTATTTCTTCATAAATAACTTCTTTACTCTGTAATAAAGGGACTAATAAGGTATTTATTCCTATGTCTTTAGCGGCACTAGCTTTTCCAATAATTCCTCCGATTGGACCAATAGAGCCATCATGGTTAACAGTTCCAGTAATCATAACTCCTTCTTTTAATGTAATGTTTTTAAGGGCAGCAATACTTGCAATTGCCAATGCAGAACCTGCACTTTCCCCACCAATTAAGGAAGCATTTGCACCAATAGTAAATGTAATATCATATTTATTTAAATCTAAACCAGTAATATTTTCAGACACTAATTTTGCCATCCTAATGCTATTCTGAGTATCAACCCAAAAAAGAAGATCATCAATATTTACCAAAGTCTTTCCAGTTCCACTTTCTGCTTTAACAATAAGGTTTGTACTTACGCCAGTTCCATCAGAATTTAATGCTGGAACTTTTATGATTCCTATATTTTCTGCACCTATAATCTCTTCAGAAATTTCAATTGGAACAAGTTCAGATTTATTAAAATATTCTTGACTAACCGCCCCAATTAAAATACCTATTAATAATAAGAATGTAAATTCTCCAATAATAAGTTTATTCACCTTCTTTTTCTTTTTAGCCATTATTGTAAATTTTGAAAAACAACTATTTAAACTTTATTATTAAGGATATGCTCCCGCCGGGATTTGAACCCGGGTTTATGCCTCGAGAGGGCATAGTGCTTGACCGGACTACACTACAGGAGCATAAATTGTTAACAAAATAAACAATTTATAAAATTAATCTTTTAGGTCATTTGAGAATAGGATATTATATTCTCTACAACATCCATCACAACCATGAACATAATCCCCTGTAGGAGAATAAATAGTATGACCTACTCCATGCTCACAACTATATTCTATTCTTCCGTCTGCTCTATAAATTAGATTCTTTGTATCCATCTCCGGATCAAGTTTCAACATTATTTCAATTATATTTTCTATATCCATTTTATTAATAGCCCCGCCAGGATTCGAACCCAGGTCACAAGGCCCAGAATCTTGTATGCTTGACCACTACACTACAGGGCTTTATATTTTTAAATGGGAAGTAGTTTATATTACTTTTTATACACTAATTTTATATATTAGTCCAACTTAAAATAAATTAATATGATATTCCTACAAAAGATATTTGAAGATAAGATAGACGAAGAGATACATAAACAGTTTGTAAGATTCAGTCCAGGAAATTTTCCAGACAGAGGAACAATGAAGATATCTTTAATAAAGGGAAATTTAAAAGTATGGGCATCATATGATCTTGCAAAAGATATTTCTAGGATAATTGCAGAAAGTGCAGATAAAATACAAATAACTGGAAAAGTTATAAAATCAAAAAAGAAAGTAGAATTTGATGAAGAAGTTTCATCAGAAAGACTTATAGAATTAATAGAGAATAATGAATATATTTTATTGAATTTAACTGCCGGAATATATTCACTAAAAGTTGGAAAAAGTATTCCAAAACCGGGGAAGGGGTTAAAGAATAATTGGTGTAAGGCAATTTTGCCAGCAGACAGATTAAAAGATTTTGCTTTTGATTTTGATATGAAGAAAAAAGCAGAAATAACTCACACTGTGATAATAGATGAAATAATAATTCCAAAAGAATATGAAGATGATTTTGAAAAAGCAAGATTATTCTCAAAAAGAAAGGGAAAATTAACTAGAAAGATAGTTGTGGATGGTGAGGAAATTCAAAAAGAAACTTCTTTCGAAATTTAAAGAATATTTTATTCCCATAGTAATGGGAACAATGATTGGATTCACAGCTGCCGATTTAACAACAACTATAGTATATAATTCACTAACAAAACCAACTCTAGAAAATGTTTCAAATATAGCACAAAAAACCAATTATACTATAAATGATTATTTTTTACAAGATAATAAGTCTCCAGAAGTAGTACTAATAGGGGATATACATGGAGAAGTAGACAAAAATTTAGAAATAATTTTAGAAGAATTAGTAAGTAATGGTGATGTGATATTAATAGAATCTCCTACAGAATTAACAAATATTAATTCAGTAATAGATAGGAGTTATTTACATAACTTATTAATAAATTCCAAATTAAAAAATATTTCAATTAATGGAAGTGATGACAAAAAATTAGTAATTCTAAGTTTGGAAGCATTAGCATTCAGAGATTTTTCGTATTTAATGGGAGACACATTATGTGCAAATTTGGCAACGGATTCTTTTTTTAGACTAGCCTATAAACGAGATCATAATTCTTTTTATCCAAAAATCAAAAAATCTGTAGAAAGAAATAGAGTGAAAAATAATAATTACAAGAAAAAAATAAATCTAGAATCATCTAGCGAAACATATCAAGTAATTGGTTCATTACATTTAGAGATGGATGAAATAAGAAAAAATTTAAGAAAATCGGACATAACATATATTTCTATAATTCCAAATCGTGCAATCCCTGAAGAATTAAAAAATGCGCATTCTATTTTAATGGAAAAAGTGAAAAACACATACGATAAAGCAAATAAAAGTAGATAGGCAAGTAGATTTATAAAATTCAGTAGTAACTGTTAATTCTGTAA
>CAZTYO010000021.1:0-8246 GCA_964617925.1 Candidatus Woesearchaeota archaeon | reverse complement strand
CTACTGCTTCTGTTCCTATTGCTGCTAATGAAGCGTTTGAGAAAGGTGTAATTAAAAGAGGTAGTTTGGTGGCGAATGTAGCATTTGGAGCAGGATTTACATGGGCAGCAAATTTGTATCGGGCCACATAATTAAAAAGCTTTAAAAATATAAAAGATACTCCAAATTTATGTTTTCGAAAAATCAATACAGCAAAAATTGGAAAGACTTTATTAAAAAACCGGCAAACAAAATGTTCGGAGCACTTCTTGGTGGAATAGCATTAGTTGGTTTAAATTATGATAAACCTGTTGATACACAACCTGGTCAACCAACAATTGTTCAACAAATCCCTTTAGAAGTTAAGCTAGAAAATGTTAAAACTAATTTAGAAGATTGTCTTTCAGAAAACGAATACACAATGAATGAATTATATGATTATACATTTTCATTATTATCTGCAGAAGGAATTTTAGAAGGAGAAAGATATTCTAGGGAGAATATTGAGCTGAATGTAAGGATTGCAACAAAAATGACTTACAATTTAGGCGCAGAAGAATATTGGGGCCTAGAAGAAAGATATATTACATTAAAAGATAAAAATTCTCTTTCAGATAAAGTTAGATCCGATTTAGATAACTATCAACATATAAAAGATGAAGTAAAAGAATATTTGGATCAAGAAATTGGTCAAAATGAAATATATTCAAAAGATTTTGAAAATTTAGTTAAGAATTATGTTCATGACAATTTTGAGTTAGATGAAAGTACAGAATTATCAGCTAGGATAAGGGTAGGAATGGGATTAAAAGATCAATACAAAGTTGTAGAAGATCCAGAAGTTATTGGAAAATATAATCTTTCAAAAATAGATGATGCCCTCAAAAAGTTGGAGTATTAGAGATAAGTAATAGGTCTATATAATTCAGGAATTTTTGTTAATAAAAAATAATTATTTTTTTTCACCGACATAATAACAATAACTAATAGTTTTTCTAGAGTTTTTTAATTTAAATTTACCTTTTTTCAATTCCTTAAAGAATAAATCAAATTCGGGATATCTAGGTCTTTCAATAATAACAAATTTTCCATTTTTAGAAAGAGCATTATGAATTTTTTTAAGAACGGCAACCATTTTTTCACCTTTAAAATAATCTAAAGACATAGTTCCAAGAATTACATCAAATTTACCTTTTATTTTATCCTTTGTTAAATCAATTTCTTGGTATTTAGCATTTTTTAAACTATTTTTAAATTTTGCAATTTTTAATTCTTTTTCAGATATATCTAATAATGTAATATTTTCAAAACCTTCTTTTACAATTTCTTCAGTAACTATTCCAGTACCTGCACCCACATCAAGGATTTTTGCAGAATTACCAATTTTAAGTTCATTAAAAAATTTCAAGATTATTCTTCCAAATTCTTTATTATGTGGAACAAATTTTTCATAATCTTTAGAAATTTCATCATAATAATTTTTATAATCTTCAGAAGTTGGTTCAAAAATAAAATAATAATTTTCAAAATATCCCCTATACCAAAATGATTCATTATTAAATTTAATTTTAACAAAAGGTTTGCATACATTAACTTTTATCCAAGAAGGCCTAAGCTTATGATTTTTATCAAATTTCAATAATTTCTCATTTTTTACAAGTTTGGATTCATATATTTTATCTAGTTTTATTACCATATTACTCAAAATGGATTCCTGGTCTTCCAGGTTTCACTTTTTTAGACTTATTTTCAGGATCTTTTTTATCTTTATCATTAACAGCATAAATAGTAATTTCAGAAATTCCAGTTCTAATCTTAATACCTTCAAGATTATCTAAATAAGTTTGTTTTTCTTGTGGGAGAACATAAACAAATACATCCTTTTTTGCTCCAACAATAGTTAAAATATTATTTATATCGTTGACAAGTTTATCAATTAACTCATCTTCTTTGTCAAATTTTTCATTTATTTTTGATTCATCAAATTCTGGCCACTTTGCCAAACTAATAAAACCCTTTCCATCAACTTTAGACCAAAGTTCTTCTGCAATATGGGGACAAAAAGGTGCTAATAATTTTAAAGCAGACTCAAGATCTCTTTTACTAATTTCTTCAATATAATCAAACAAAGATCTAATTTTGATTATAGCAAGATTATATCTAAACTCTTCAATATCTTCAGTAACTTCTTTTATTGTTTTGTTTAATTTACTAGAAAGTCTTTGACTAGTTTTAGTAATCTTAAAAGATGGAACTCTCTCTGCAATTTTATTTAAGAATCTCATACTGCCTTCAATGCCCTTTGTATCCCAATCTATATCCTTATCTGGAGAAGCACTAGAAACTAAAAATAACCTTGCAGTATCAATTCCATATTTCTTCGAAACTGTTTCTGGCAGAACTATATTACCTTTAGATTTGCTCATCTTATCTCCATCTTCACCATGAAGCATTCCCTGATTAAACAATTTTACAGCAGGTTCATCAAATTTTAGCAGACAAAGATCTCTCAAAAACTTTGTGTAGAATCTAATGTATATCAAATGCATGCATGCATGTTCTTTCCCCCCTATGTAGGTGTCAACTGGGCACCAGTAATTGACCTTTGTTTTATCAAATATGTTTTTATTATTTTTTGGATCACAATATCTTAAATAATACCAAGAAGAATTAACAAAAGTGTCCATAGTATCAGTTTCTCTTTTACCTTTTTTTCCACACTTTGAACAATTTACTTCCAAAAATGATTTATTTTTTTTCAAAGGATTATCTGAACCGTTAAATTTTATATTGTCTGGCAATTTAACTGGCAAATCTTTTTCAGATACTGGAACGGCACCACACTCATCACAATATATTATGGGTATTGGTGTTCCCCAAAATCTTTGTCTTGAGATTAACCAATCTCTTAACCTGAAATTTTTAGTTTTTTTACCAATCTTTTTAGAGATCAATTCTTTAGTTATTTCAACTTTAGCTTTTTCACTTTCTAAGCCATTGAATTTTTCAGAATTAATTAAAATTCCTGGATTTGTAAATGCATTTTGCAATCTGGTTTCTTTTCCATTCCCACTAATAACAATTTTTATTGGAATTTTATATTTTTTAGCAAATTCAAAATCTCTTTGATCGTGTGCTGGTACAGCCATAACCATTCCGCTACCATAATCTGCTAATACAAAGTTTCCTGCATATATTGGAATCTTATCTCCAGTTAAAGGATGAGTTGCATAACTGCCAGTAAAAACTCCTTCTTTCTCTGATTTATTAATATCTTCGGCACTAACAGAATTTAACTTTTTAACAAATCTTTCAACATTTTTTCTCTCATCATCAGTAACCAAATTCATTAATTTATTATGCTGAGCAGAAACAACTAAGAAAGTCACACCAAACAAAGTATCTGGCCTAGTAGTAAAAATCGGCCAAATTTCTCCATTTACCTCAAAATTAATTTCACTTCCAAAACTTCTTCCTATCCAATTTTTTTGAAGTTTTTTTATTGGTTCTGGCCAATCTTTTAATTTTTCTAAACCATCATAAAGTTCATCTGCATAATCAGTTATTTTAAAAAACCATTGATCAAGATTTTTTATTTCAATTTCACAATTTTCATGTCTCCAACAAAATCCATTATGAACTTGTTCATTAGCTAAAACTGTATTACATTTTGGACACCAATTGACTGGAGATGTTTTTTTATAGGCTAAACCTTTTTCAAACATTTTTAAGAAAATCCATTGGTCCCATTTATAATAATCTGAAGAACTAGTTTTAATCATCTTAGTCCAGTCATAACTCAATCCAAGACTTTTTTGTTGAGAAATATAATTTTTTATTGCATCCTCTGTAAACTTTTTCGGATGAGATTTATTTTTTATGGCGGCATTTTCTGCAGGCAATCCAAAAGAATCATAACCCATTGGGTACATAACATTAAATCCTTGCATACGTTTAAAACGAGTCAAAACATCTCCAATAGTATAATTAAAAGCATGTCCCATATGGAGGCCGGAGCCAGAAGGGTAAGGAAACATTTCAAGAACATAATATTTTTTCTTTTTTGATTTCTTAACTTCAAAGATTTTCTCTTTTTCCCAACGTTTTTGCCACTTGCTTTCTACTTTATGAAAATCCATACTTATCAATAACTTATTTTATTTAAAAAAGTTATCTTTTCTTTTTACCAGTTTTAGTATCTTTTTTTACTTTTGAACTGTCTTTTTTACTTGAATTATCAAGCCTAGGTTTCACAGCTGATTTCTTAGTTTCTTTCTTCTTTGGCTTGTAAACTTTTGGTTTATGCATCTTTGGTTTAACAGTTCGTGGCTTAATAACTTCTTCTTCTCTATTAGTTCGCGGTTTAATCTCTCTCTGGGGTTTCAATTCCCTTTTGTGAGTATCTATTTCCCTATTTGGTTTATCCTTAACAGGTCTAGGATTTGGACGAATATATTTTCTATCTTCAATTTTCTTAGTTTCAAATTTATTTCTAAGATTTGATTCTTCAGAACGTAACTTATTTTTATATTCTCTATTATCTTTTTTTTGTTTCCAAACTTTTCCAGGAATTTTGTGTCTTTCTTTCATAATGGGTTTATGTCTATGATTCATATATGTGTAGTGCATATCCCACCAATGGTGCCAATGATGATGATTGTGGTTCCAATGATGTCTTGAATGCCACAAAGGATAAGGATCATAACCATCTAAATATCCATCATTATCAGTATCAGAATCTCTTGGATTTGTTCCCATCCACAATTCAGTTAAGTCGCTAAGGCCATCGAAATCAGTATCCCAATTATATGGATTTGTGCCCATTCTTCTCTCTGCCCAATTAGTCAGGCCATCATTGTCATAATCTCTATCGAGAAAATTATCATAATCATGATAAAAAACTCCACGAATTTCCGGATCCCACCAAGGTGCAAAATCTGCAGGATAGTGAACATCTGCGTACCATCTCCACCAAGAATCATTCCAAAATTCATAATCCCTTTGAGCATAAATTCTTGATTTATTCACAGGATCGGTAAAATAAAGATCTCCATTAATATTTATAGTTTCAAGTTCTAAAATATCTCCGTCCCTTTCTCTGTGGTCATAAATTCCAGTCATATAAACTGTTTTTTTGGGATGATCAACGGGACTTTCATGATTAATATTAATTATATTTTCTAAATCTTCTTTAACATCATCTAAAAGATTTTTATTGCTTTTTCTAACATCTTCATAAATTGAAATATATTCTCCACTTACTTTAGAAAATCCACAGATTCTAAGTGCATCATTTCTAATATAATCAACTTCTTCTGGAATAACATCTAAACCAACTCTATCTCCATCAACATTTTCCAAAACTTCATTGTTTACTCTATTTTCTAAGTGTTCATATTTACTAGTATATGCACTAGCACAACCAGAAATAAACGTAACTGCGGCCAAAGTTGTAATTGCTGCAGTTTTCAAACTAGACTTAACCTTACTGTATAAAGAATTAATTTTCATAATATCACCCTATTTTATTTAAGTTTAACAAATATATAAGTTTTTCCGATACTTATTTAAAATAAAAAAACAAAAACTAACTGGAGGTGCAACTAAATGTTTAACATAGAAGCTCTAATTTGGTATCTTTTTCTTTTAGATAGTTTAATAGTAAACACTATTTCTTGGTGTTGTCCAAAATACTATGGAAAGAAATTTAAGAGATATAAAAAACATTTTCCAATGACAAAAGGTTGGTGCAGTTTTTACTTATTATTTGTGCTTTGGGTTGGATATGCATTACTAAGGCTTAACATTTTGCCTTGGTAATTTTTTATTTTTTTTATTTTAATAACTAATTTATCGGCATAATATTATTTACTTTCTAGTAACAACAAATAGAAAGCTTTTTAATAATAAAATTGTCAAAAATATTAGGAAAATGGCAGATCTTGAAAGATTAATAGAAAAATATGATGCTGATAAATGGTTTAGGCTTAAAACTAAATTAAAAAATCTCAAAAAAAAGGCAATTCGAACTATTGTTCCATTATCATATGTTGGATTATGTGCATTAGCCTTACATTATACTTATTCTGACTCATTTACTTCTAATACAAATAAAGAAAAAAATAATCCAGAAATAGTCACAGAAAATAGTATAATTGGCCATAAAAAAAGTTATTGTAGTAAATATGGCTGTAATAAAGGAGAAATATATTTTCAAAACGAAGAAGTATTTGAAGATGTAAATAAAATAATAAATAAAGCAGATTTAGGAGAAGGAGATATTGTAGAATCAATAAATAGGGATTATATATCAATAAATATGAATGATAGTGAGCTATTTAGGTTAATAGAAGAAGATAATTTAGAAACATTAAATTCAGAATCTACAATAAATAACAAAGATAGATTTAGTATATACATTCTAAAAAAAGATGGTAAGGAATTTTACAAATTAAATTCTGAAAGCGATATAGCCTTTAACCCAGTTTGGTTAAATAAAGATAAATCAATTAAGTTTAAAGAACATACTGGAATAAATGTTGAAAATTTAACAAGAGAAGAAATTATAGAACAGATAAAAGAAAAGAATCTAGATAAAATTCCATATATCGATGACAATGAAACAAAAGGACAAATAGTGCAAGAATTATTTGAACAATATGTTGAAGAAAATTTAGATGGTCCAGTATTTGTTATTGATCATCCAAAAGAATCAACACCCTTATGTAAGGGGCACAGAAATTGTCTAGAATTAATTGAAAGATTTGAACCTTTTGCAGCAGGTTTTGAGATTGGAAATGCATATTCTGAATTAAATGATCCTATCTTGCAGAGGACCTTATTAGAAGAACAAGCAAAACAACTTAAGGGAGGAGATGAAGAAGCACACCCATTAGATGAAGCATTTATAAAAGCAATAGAATATGGAATGCCTCCAACTGGAGGTCTAGGATTAGGAATAGATAGGTTAGTTATGTTATTAACTGGAAATGAATCAATAAGAGATGTAATAGCTTTTCCGTTTATGAAAAATGAGGATTAATAATCCTCTTCCTATCTAGATCCTTTAATCAGTTTAGATGAACTTTGTATTTTTTCACCACCAACATTCCAAATCATTTTAACTCCTAATTCTTCACAGATAGACATTTCAGGAACATTATGGGTTTTTCTATCTCCGCCGTTTGCAAAATAAATTTCATATTCGGAATTATATTTATCATAAATTTTTCTTATGGCCTCAGAAGCAGTATCATCATAATCATTAAAAGAAATAACTTCATTAACATATCGAAAAGCTTCCAAAATTTCTTTTCTTTCTTCAAACCTCATAAACGGCTTCCCTTTTTTTCTTTCAAGCCATTCATCGGAATTCAAAGCAGTAACAACATAGTCTCCAATCTCTTTAGATTCTTTAAACATTCTAACATGTCCTTTATGTACAGGATCAAAACCACCAGACACTATGATTAATTTTTTCATTTCAAATTTTTAACATATTCATCAACATCGAAAGCATTAAAATTACCATATCTCATTATTTCACCAAAAAGTTCTTCTTGTTTTTCATCAAGAACACCAGCCCATGGTAAGTAATCTGCCTTTCCGTCTTTTACATCTTTAATATAAATTCTACTTTCAGTCATTTGTTCTATTGCTTTTTCTAGATTTTTATTCATTTTAATCAAAAATAATGATTTTAAGACGTTTATAATACTATTTATTCTTAATTAAATATAACCATCCAGATATTTCTTTATGAAATAGTAACTCATTGAGGTTTCTTTTGCCATATCTACATAACAATCTGAGCATAATTGACCGGCACATTCAACATAGAATGACCTTTCCTCAATAATAACATCAGTTTTATACTCAGTCTCAGTTTTACAAAATACACACATATCAAAACCATCTTCAGAAACATATTTTTCAAGAGTATTTTCTTTATTCATAATAATATAAGAATAAACATATATAAAAAATTAACTAAAAAGATTATTCAACTACAGGTTCAGATTCTTCCCTACCAAATAATCCTTTAAAGAATTTAATAACTCCCTCTACTACTTCTGCAACTGGATTAGGAGCAACATAAACTTCCTGCCCAATTCCAGGACCTGTTCCAGCATCATCTCCAAATTCTCCGCTAGCATCTTCACATTCAACATCAACTATACAATCCCAACCTTGACCGGATGGACCTTCAACAGGAGAACCATAACAATGTTCACAAGTTTCACACTCTTTTTCTTTTTCAGTTAATT
>CAZTYO010000020.1:0-9154 GCA_964617925.1 Candidatus Woesearchaeota archaeon | reverse complement strand
CGGTGCTAGATATTATGATTCTGATTTGGGGAGATTTAGTTCTGTAGATCCTGTTTCTGAAAATCATGCATATTCATATGTTGCAAATAATCCAAATTACTTTGTAGATCCAACTGGAGAATATCTTGAAACAATATTGGATGTAGGATCCTTAGGTTTGAGTTTAACTGATTTTAAAAAACATCCAGGTTGGTTATCTGGAACTGCAGTAATTGTAGATGCTGCAGCCGTAGCAATACCTTTTATACCTGGAGGAGCAGGAATAATATTAAAGGGAATAAGGGCAAAACAAATTGCTAACAGCATTAAAAATGTTGGAGGAGGATTATTCAAACATAGAAAAGATGTGAAATTAGCATCTTCAAGAGCTGCAAAGATATTAGGTTTTGGAGATTCACAAAAATCTCATTTAAAAAGATTAGTAGAACAACACGATTATACAAAATTAAGTCCAGATTTTATAGCATTACAGAATGAAGCAACATTATTAAGAAAAGCGGGAAAAAACACTGAACATATGACAGATGCATTTAGAAAATCCCATAAAGAATTACACCACATTGCAACACATAATAGTATGATTGATAATTTGATTAAAAGTGGTGCATCTAAAGAAGTAATAGAAAATGTTGTATTAGAAAATACAGTCGATTGGATAGGTGCAGCAATAAGAAGAGCACCAAAAAATGCGGCAGGAAATGTTCCCGGATTAAGTATAAATAAGGCAATTGATGCATACAAAGCTTCACCAGATTTTGCAAAAGCAGTCGAGATATTAGGAAAATCAAGAGCATCAGATTTTGTAGATGCAACAAGAAGATCTTATGATGAGATAATAGAATTAGAAACTAAATTAAATTAATTACTCTACATAATCTTCCAATAAAGATTTAGGCATATAAAACAAATCAGTATCTGGTTTAGTTAAATTATCCAAAACTACAAACTCCACTCCATATTTACTTTCTTCAGATACAACTTCACAAATATCTCCTTTTGAAGGACAATTTTCATATCTGTATCCAGATTCAATCATATGATCTAAATAATTTTCTTTAAAAGTATATTTCATTGTAGTAATAAATCAAATTTCTTATTTATAAATCTTTCTATTTGTTACTACTACTCAATTAAATAAATAAATTATAATAAATATTAAATCTATCTTCATCACACATAATTGCTATTAAAGCATCTGAATTTAATTCTTTCAAACTAGAAAAACTAATCATATCTTGGTGAGAAGGTGAACATCTTTTATGGGGATGACTATGTAAAGTAACTAAAGTATTATCTGCACAAGGTTCTGAAACAACTCGATTATAAGTTTGAGAATACATTTCTGGTTGAATAACTTCATTTATATAATAATTATCTTCAACAACAGATCCAAATAAACACGCCTTAAATTCTAGGCCAGTATTCTCTTCATGATATTTATTTAAAACACCATAAGAATTATTAATAAAAAATAATCTTCCAGCTCCATTAACATTTACAGACATATTATCATCCAAAGAAGAACTTTCAAATAATCCAATTAAAACATTTCTACTTTCTGGACTAGTTAAAAAAGCAGACAAAAACATCACAATAACAAATAAAGCAATTATTCCAACAAAAATCTTTTTTAAAAGAGGTCTACTTTCTTCCACTTCTTCTTCTAAATTTTCAAAAAATTCTGCATGATCTCCCAAATCCATATAATTACATTATAAAAAATGTTTATAAATCTTCAGATTATTGCAAATTTATGAAAAAAAACAAATTAAAAGAATTAAGAAAAGAAATTGAAAAAGTTGACAAAAGATTAATTAAAACTCTAGTAAAAAGAGAACAAATAATTGACAAAGTTTCAGAAATAAAAAAAGATAATTTAATACCTATTGTGGATTTTAAAAGAGAAAAAGAAATAATTAAAAGATTAAAAGAAGAATTAAAACTAAATAAAACTTTTATTGAAGATTTATACGAAATCATATTTAAACATTCTAAAAGAAAACAAAAAAATGATAGATATAGAAAAGATAATTAAAAAATCAATAACATATCATGAAAATCAAACATTAGATTCAAAAAAACTTTTAAAGAATTTGGCTACAAATCCAAAAAAATCTCTATTAAATCTGATTACAAATTATCACAATCTCCTTTTTCCATCATTAAAAAACATAAATTTCAAAAGTTTATCGGAACAATTAGAACTCAGTCAGCCAAAAAAACCAATAGTATACATATCAAATCATGTAAGTAATTTAGACTCACTAATAATTGGAAGCCAATTATTCCTAAATGATTATCCATACCCAATTTTTGCGGCTGGAGAAAATTTATTCACAAACAAAATTTCAAGTTATTTATTAAAATCATGTGGTGCATTTAAATTAAAAAGGAATATAAGAACTTCAGATAAAGAATATATGAATTTAATTGGTGCATATTTAAGATCGAATTTAGAAGAACAAATTCCTTTGATGATATTCCCAGAAGGAACAAGATCAAGAGATGGAAAGATTGGAGAATTTAAAAGAGGGCTTATTTCATTAACATTGAATTCATATTTCAAAAACAAAGAAAAAAAAGAACTAGAAGATATATTATTTGTACCATTAGGGATAGCATATTCAAAAGTACCAGAGGATACATATTTTTTAAATAATAATTCAAAGGCACAAAGAAAAAATTTAATTAAAGATTTTTGGGAGATGAGAAAAAATCCGGAACCAATTTATTTAAGAATGGGGAAAGCTATCAGTACAAAAGATCTCTTTGAAGAATATACTCCAACTAATAAAGAACTAATCAATTCAATTTCCAAAGATTTTGCTTCTTATTTAAGACTCAAAACAATTACAGTAGTCCCAATATTAACTGAAGATATAATAAATCATTCAATAATGGAAATGCAAGAAAAAGAAATTCATTTAGAAGATCTTAAAGAAAAAGTCAGAGATACAACAAATAAATTAAGAAAAAATTTCAGCAAAAATATGATAAGTAATTGGAATTCTCTTGAAGAAACAATTTCAGAAATGTCTAATAAAGGATTAATCAAAAGAACAAAAGAAAAAATAAAAGTTTTAAATAAAGACGTTATAAAATACTATGCAAATAAGATCACAGAATTTTATAAAAAATAATCAATCTATATCCAAACCTTTGTCATTATAATATCTTCGGTTGGTCTATCTCCGGGTAAAGTATCAACAGATCCTATTTCTTCAACAATATTCATACCTTCAACAACCTCACCAAAAACACTATGTTTTCCATCAAGCCAAGAAGTTTCAGCCAAAGTAATGAAAAATTGACTTCCTCCAGTATTTGGACCAGCATTAGCCATAGATAGAATCCCTTTTTTATTATGTTTCAAATCTGGATGAAATTCATCTTGAATATGGTATCCAGGTCCACCAGTTCCATCACCTTTCGGATCTCCACCTTGAATCATAAAACCATCCATGATTCTATGAAATTTCAAACCATCATAAAAACCATCATTAACTAACTTCTTAAAATTTTCAGTAGTTATTGGTGCCTTGTCATCATATAATTCTATCTTAAAATTTCCCTTATTTGTTTCAAAATTTACAATTGTATTTTCCATTGTATTAGTTCCTTTAAATAATACTAAAAAACCTAACAATAAAATTAGAACAAATATTGTTAAATTAATTTTACGTTTCATACACTAGATATTATTAATTAATTTATAAAATTATTGTTAATCTTCTTTTAAATAATTCTTAACTTTTTTAACAAGTTGATTTCCTATTTCATAACCAACCCTTGCAGAAGTTACATAAGCCAAAGTTTCAACAGAATCCGTTGTTAAAGAACCTCCATAATGAACATTTGGTACTCCAGTTGCAAGAGCTATAAATGTTTTTGTAAAATCAAGATCCTTGTAAGTATCATTAAAAATTAATCTTTTTTCATGATTTAAAACTCTATCATCAAAATTAATGTTCCGGCCACACATCCAATTAAAGCACCACAAAAACCAATTGATGCCATCTTAGTATTCTCAATATCCATTAATAAATCGTTTAATTGCATAAAAGAGAGAATCAACTAAAAGTTAAAAAACTAACTAAAATAAATCCCCCCACCCAGATTTGAACTGGGAACCTTTCGGTGACGGCTAACTATCCTTCATTTCTAGTCATACGACATAATCAAATAGTATCTACAGCCGAACGCTCTGCCATTGAGCTATAGAGGGCTAAAAAAATAAACCAAAACCAGATTTATAAAACTAACGTTTATTCAATTTATATAACTTATTTAATTGTTCAAGATTAGTTTCAATATACTTGTTTCTCTCTTCACTCAACCTATTATCATCAAAAACTGGAAACTTTTCAAATGCTGAAATATATATGTTAACAACATCATCTAAATATCCTTTCTGAATTAAATTATCTGTTAATTCATCTCTTTCAAATTTTGGAAAAAGGTGGTACAAATATTCAGATTCTTGAGACATGCCAGCTATAACTTCAAAAGAAAGGTCCCCAACTTTGATAATTTCTCCAATATCATATCGGTTATTATCTCTATATTCAAATATTGTGTCTAAATTCATTGTAAAAAAGGTAATAAGAAAAAAATTAAAAAGCTTTACCTTTTAGCTTTCCATTTACCATTAATTGAAGGCAACATTTGAACAGTTCCATTTTTATACAAAGCAGCATTAGCAGCTATCCAGGCAGAACCTCCGCCAGCAATATAAGGTAAATCTAACTGAGAAGAAGTTCCAACAATATATGTATCTCCCTTAACTTCCATCACATGAGAATGGCCAGTTATACTTCTTCCACCCCCAGTAACTTCTCTTGATTTTGCTCCACCACCTCTTGCCCCATGACCCCCCTTATGTCCATGACTAGCAAGCTGATATCCAAATCTTTTCAGATTATCTTCAAGTCTTAAAAAATTAACATTACTTGGAATTTTTCCATGTCTTTTCAACCCTTCTTCAATTAAAAATGATGCATCATCAATTTCTTTTTCATTCAATCCAAGTTTAAGGCCAGCAGCATATAATTCTGCACCAATATCTGCATTCCAGATATCTTTATTCGCCCAAGTAAGATCATTTATATATCTTGGTAAAAATGCAGCATGATTAGATGAAACAACATAAATTTGAGTCTTTTTTCCAGCAAATTTAGATAATTTTGACAATTCTTCATGATATTGTTCTAACTCTAAATCTAAGGACATTCTTCCCCTTTTAAATTCCCTAACTCTTCTCAAATTATTATCTCTTTCATGATGGTTTACACTATGTCCATTGAAACCATCGTGAATGATTATTCGCTCCGGTTTAAAAAAATCAATCATTTCATAATTTGCCTTTACGGCATTTTCATCATGATCTCCCCAATGAAGATCACCTAAAACCAGAGTATCTAACTTAGAAATATTAGAAACTTTAGTACCCTTGAACTCAGTTCCCAAATCTGTAAATTTTCCATTTTTCAATGCTCTTACATTTCGTATGTTATAAAAAACATCATCAATAACTTCGACAACTAAAGCTCCAAACACATGCTCCCTTTCTGCCATATTTCCACGATGATTCTTTGAACTATAATTTGGTTGAGTAACTGCACCAGTAGTAAATAAATATCTCGGAACCTCTGAATTAAATACTGGAACTGGAGCAAATCTTTGTTTTGCATGACCAAAAATTAAAGAGGCCCCATATTGTCCAATTAATCTTCTTTTACCAGTTGTTGGATCAACATTTTGTGGAGGAGTAACAATATCTCTAAGTTCAAGATTTTGATTTAATCTTTTTCTTGAACCAGTAAATAAATCGCACCTAGTCTCTAAATCTGGATGAAATATATCTTCTCTTATAACTTTTCCAGCCATTGGCACAATAACTAACTCTGCATCAAGTTGATCACTCAAATTTTCTAAACCATCAAGAAATTTATTATGCGGTTTTGCCTTACCTACCCTTCCATCACCCCAAGGCAGAATATCGCCTTTAGAATTTTCATAAAAAGATGCCTGTGCAGCAGAAATTACATACGTCTTTAGTTCAGGTTTATTTTTTTTAGCCATTGAGTATCACCAAAAGATTATGAAAATAATTTAACTTTGTTAGACTTAACAATTATTGATCTACCACTTTTTATATACTTAGCAACTGCAGAGGGTATATTAATATGTCCAATCACATGAACCTTGCATTTCGCTTGGTAAGAAATTATAACTTCTGCGCCTTTTTCCAAACTTTCAATATTCCAAACCATTTTAGTTCCTGTAATTCCCTTTCTAATAACAGAAGGTTGAATAGTTCCAAAATTTGTTGGTTTTTCAGCAACATTAACCATGTTATCCATAACCTTTAGATTTTTTAAAGTTTTGCCACTCTTATTTTTTAAAACTAATAAAATATTAATGGTGGATATTCCTTCTTTGGAATGTTTCATAGTTACAACTTTTTTATCTAATTCAATATCAATTTTATAACGATTATATAAATAAAATAATAAGATTAAAAATATCAAAGAAAGAAATACAAATGCTCTATAATTTGTTTCAATAAATATTTCTTTAGTTTCATTTGGAGATAAATCAAATTCCCATTGTAAGGTATAATATGTACCATCTTTAAACATTGCATTAGGTTCTGGTTCAGTTGATGTAAATAACCTTTCAAAAAGAGAAAATCTCTTTGTATAAATTTCATGACTTGTTGAAGTTCCACTATTTGTTTTTGTAATAAGTATACTATCTTTTAAAAATCCGGATTCTGGAGTTCTTAATTCATTAACTTCTGGATAATACCCAATCAACATATCTTCAATTCTTTCAATTAATAAGTTTTCATCATCATATATTTCAAGAACAATATCATAAGTCCCATCATTAACAAGACCTTTAAAATCAACTAGAAATTCTTCAACTTTAGTTTCATATGGATTTAAATCAACCGTTTTTTCTATTTCAAAAAATTCACTACTTAATTTAATCAATAAATCATTAAAAACAATATCTCCTTTATTTTCTAAATTTAGTTTAACTAACATTTGTTTTTGTGGATTAACATCATTAGGCAAATCCAAACTTGTACTTACAACGTCATAAAAATCAATTATATCAACATAAAAAACTTGTTCAGAAAAAATACTAGCATCGGCAACAGAATAAATCATAAGGGTAATACCATACCTTCCAGGACCTTGATCAGAAGTTGGAGTTAAACTAATCTCAATTTCTTTAGTTTCACCTTGATTAATTATTGGTCTTCCTGGATTAGCCTCAAAATCCCAACCTATATCTAAAATTGAAAACCTAAATGAATCTTGAAATGCCTGATTATTTAAAATAGATAATTCGAAAACAGCAGTTTCAGTAGAGAATATTTTATCCTTAACTCCATTTTCTGCAACCAATATTGGGTTTTGTGAATGGGCAACACCAGATAGTAAAATTACCATTAAAAATAATCCAAATAATCTCTTTTTAACAACCATATAATGTGGGAATCTTAGAAAATATTTAAAGCTTTGTATAAATCAAACTTACATCCTTCTTTTCATAATTTTTGGCATATCTCCAGTCATATTAATTAGAGTTGAAGGATACCTATGTAAATAACCAGCATCAATAACAAAATCTACTTTTTTCAACATGCTTTTTGGTATCTCTTTTATAGTTCTAATTGGTTTTTGTGAAGAATAATTAACACTAGTTGTAATAAATGGTATATTTGCTCTTTTTACAAAACTTGTAAATTCATGATCGGGAATTCTAACTCCTAAACTGTCCAAACCTTTATTTATTTTCTTAGCTAAAGATCCTTTTTTTATATTAAAAATAAAAGTAAAGGGTCCAGGTAATTTTTTTATATAATTCTTATTTTTAATCTCTAAATTATCATATATCCATTTCTTTGTAGGTGCTATAACAGAAAAAGGTTTTGAAGCTTCTCTACCTTTAATTTTTCTAATCTTCTCAACACTTTCTTCATTCAAAGCATTGCAACCAATACCATAAATCGTATCAGTGGGATAAATAAAAATATCTCCTTCTTTCATTCTTTTAATTATCTCAGAAGGGTTCAATTCATCAAAAGTTAATATCTTTGCCATAAGAAAAGAAGTATCTTCTCAATTATAAATTTATTTATTCAGGAATTGGAAATATTCTGAAATTTGGAAATCTAATCTTTGGTTTAGGATTTACAAAAAAAGTAGAACTATCACAAACAGTTTCAACATCATAAAAATTTGCACAAGCATCAATAGTTTTCCATCCTCTTGTGAAAATATAATCAAAAGGAGCAATATAACTAATATTATTTTCATCATTTATATTCAACCAAACATCATCAACACTACCATAGTCCCAAAAAATAATAAATCATAATTCTTGTATTTATGTAATCTTTCCGGAAAAGGTTAAGAAATTTATATAAATCTGAGAGATTAGTATTAATTTAATGAAAATCAAAGATATTCCTTGGTACAATAGGCCAGGATTTAAACTTACTAAAAGAGGAGTTGAATCATTAAGTGATACTGAATTATTATCTATTATTTTTTGGGCTAATGATAAGGAAGATGATTCTTTAGAAATTAGTAATAAAGTATTGAAAAATTATAAATTGCATAATATAGAACATGCAGGATATAAAGAATTAGTTAATTTAGTGTGTGGAAGAAGAAAAGCAGAATATAAGGATTTTATGAAAGTTATGAAATTATTAAGTTTAATACAATTATCTAAAAAATATAATAAGCTTACAAGAAAAGGCCATAAGAATAGAATTAGTAGTGCTAAGGATGTTTATGATTACTTTGTTGATGAATATGGTACTAGAAAGAAAGAACATTTTGTTTGTTTATATTTAGATACTAAAAATCAGATTATTAAAGATGAAGTTATTTCAGTAGGTACTTTAAACGCTTCTTTAGTTCACCCTAGAGAGGTTTTTGTTGGTGCTATTAGGGAGAGAGCTAATTCTGTGATATTAGTACATAATCATCCTTCTGGAGACCATAATACTTTTCCAAATGCATATTTTGGAAATTCTTCATTTCTTCTTGTGCTTTTTGCCGTTATTTCTAGCCAATATCTTCCCATCATCACTACAACCTCGCAATCTCCCCTGCATCTGTCAATTTCA
>CAZTYO010000019.1:0-9385 GCA_964617925.1 Candidatus Woesearchaeota archaeon | reverse complement strand
ATTCCATGTTAGATTTTCTTAACCAAACCATTTTCCTAAATCCTCTTGCTTTTCTACTCACCTGACTTTGTAATTTCAAATAAAATTCTTGAATTGCTTAAATGGAAATCAGGACAAGAATTAGATGGAGAAATAAAAGAAGGTAAGCTGATTATTAAGAAAAACTAAAATGGAAGTTAAAGAATTTGTTAAAACTATCTTAAAAGATGTTACTGAAGCAGTAGAAGAATCTACTAAAGAAAGTGATACCCATAGTTTTTCAACTTATGAAGAGGGAGATGATAAAAAAATTAAATTTGATTTGGCTGTTGTTTTAGAACAAAGTGGAGAGGGAAAAATAGGGGCAAATGTGTTTAAAATTGTGAGTGGAAAACTTCAAGGAAAATTATCAGAACAAGTGGTTAATAGGATTAAATTTTCTGTTTTACCAAGAAAAAAATAAATTAATTTTTTTAGGAACAAAAACACCCGTTAAGGTAAAATACACTATAATCAAAACCTTTAAAAGTCAACTTTTTACACTTATAATAAAATGCCACCAAAGAAAACATTCGGTAAAAAAAAGAAAGTTAAAGGAGCACCAGCTCCAGATCAACCAATTAGAGTAAAACTTCCGAGAGACAATGAAGTAATTGGAACTGTAGTAAGAAGACTAGGTGGATCAAGAATGGAAGTATCTTGTTTCGATGCAAAATCAAGACTTTGTAGAATCCCGGGAAGAATGAAAAAATTTCTATGGATTAGGGAAGGAGACATAGTTTTAGTCAAGCCTTGGGGATTTCAAGGTGACGAAAAAGGGGATGTAATATACAAATACAATAAAAACCAAGTCCTAGTACTAAAAAGAAAAGGACTATTAAAAGGAATTTCAGAATTTGAAGAATTTTAGAAATGGCAGAAGAATTAATTAAAATCCCTGAAGATAGAATTGCTGTACTAGTTGGTACTAAGGGAGTAACAAAAAGAAAAATACAAAAATTATCAGATACAAAGATAACTGTTAATTCTGAAGAAGGAGAAGTTAAAGTTGAAGGAGATGATTCTCTCAAGGTGTTGATGGCAAGAGACATAGTAAAAGCAGTTGGCAGAGGATTTAATCCAGAAATTGCAGTAAAACTCTTAGAAGATGATAATATTTTAGAAATTTTAAATATAAAAGATTTTGCTGGAAAATCAAAGAAAAAAGAAGAAAGGCTAAAATCGAGAATAATAGGGACACAAGGTAAGGCAAAACAAACAATAGAAGATAAAACATACTCTAAACTTTCAATATATGGTAAAACAGTTGCAATAATTGCAAATATGGGCAAAATGGCAATTGCAAGAAGAGCAGTAGAGATGATTTTACATGGGTCTCAACATGGCCACGTATATCAGTGGATAGATGAACAATTAGAAAGAGATAAACAAGAAGAAGAGAACTAATCTGTTACAATAAAATTTATAAACCCTCTCAAAGATTTCTCAAACCATGCAAATAAAATTAACAGAAGATACAAAAGAAATGAATCATGCAGTAGAACAAGCAAAAAAACAGAGAGAAATCTCAATTTCTGAATTTTTTACAAAAAATAGACACCTTTTAGGTTTTGATAGTCCACTAAAATCACTTTCAACATCAATAAAAGAAGGAGTAGATAATGCATTAGATGCTTGTGAAGAGGCAAATATTCTTCCAGAAATTTTAGTTCAAATAAAACAAACAAGTTCAGAAAGATTTTTGGTGATTATGGAAGATAATGGACCAGGAATTGTAAAAGAACAAGTACCAAAAATATTTGGTAAGCTTTTGTACGGATCAAAATTTCACAAATTATCACAAAGCAGAGGACAACAAGGTATCGGTATTTCTGCGGCTGCACTTTATGGGCAATTAACAACAGGTAAACCAATCAAGATTACTTCTAGTATTGGAAAAGGGAAACCTACACATTATTATGAACTCCATTTAGACACTGCAACTAATGAACCAGAAATAACAAAAGACATAGAAGTGGAGTGGGACAAACCACATGGAACAAGAGTAGAAATTGAAATGGAAGGAAAATTTCAAAGAGGAAAAAGATCAGTTCCAGAATATATTAAACATACAGCAGTAGCAAATCCCCATGCAAAATTAACATTAATTGAACCAGATGGAACAATCATTGAATATCAAAAGGCAACAAACCAGTTACCAATAAAAGCAAAAGAAATTAAACCACATCCAGACGGAATAGAACTTGGAATTTTAATTAATATGTTAAAATCTTCAGATGCAAGAACTTTGCAATCATTTTTAACAAATGAATTTTCAAGAATTGGTGCTGGAACTGCTAAGAAAATTTGTGAACTTTCAAATTTATATCCAAAGGCAAGACCTTCTAGGATTGCAAAACAAGAAGCAGACAATTTAATTCATGCAATAAGGGAAACAAAATTTATTGCCCCTCCCACAGATTGTTTATCTCCGATTGGAGAGGATTTACTAAAAAAATCACTAAAAAAAGAATTTGATGCAGATTTTTACACTGCAATAACCCGGCCTGCTGCAGTATACCGAGGAAACCCATTCAAAATAGAAGCGGCAATAGCTTACGGAGGATCATTGGATAAAGAATCTCCTGCAGAAATTATAAGGTTTGCAAATAGGGTTCCATTACAATATCAACAAGCCGCAGGTTCAATTGCAAAATCTATAACTTCAACAAAATGGAAACAATATGGATTAAATCAATCCGGTTCAAACATTCCAACTGGGCCCGTAGTGATAACTGTACACATAGCATCAGCATGGGTGCCATTTACATCAGAATCAAAAGAAGCAATTGCACATTATCCGGAAATAGTCCAAGAAATAAAACTAGCAGTGAGAGAATGTGGGAGGCAGCTTGGGAAGTACATTAGGACTCAAAGAAAAGAAAAGGATGCTGCTAAGAAATTATCTTATTTAGAAAAATATGTTCCAGTAATCGGAGAAGCATTAAATGAGATTTTAGGGGCAGTTGATGAAAAGAAAGTGAGTGAGGATTTAAGAGATGTTTTGGAGAAATCAAGAAAATGAATGAAGTTGTAAAAAAGATTAAGGAAACGGCAACAAAAGTACATGAGAAAATTAACAAAAAAACAAAACCAGAGATTACAATTCCAATTCGTGCCTTAAGTAATGTAAATTATGATCCAAAAATAGGTTTCTTCGAATTAAAAGGTGCAAAAAAGAAAAGAGAATTGTCAGTAAATACAATAAAATCATTTGCTCAATCTTTAAAGATGATGGGACTATCAAAGCAAGTAGTTGAAAGTAATGATATGGCAACAAAAAGGGAAGCATATTATGTTTCGAAAAACTGGGGTAATGCAAGGTTTAAGGAACAATCAGAGTCAGATTCAGTAATGGATGATATTGAAGCTATGTTCATGGTAAATAGAGAACAGATGGGGTTTATCCCAGAAGAAAAAGGTGGAGATATAGCCGGAAAATTAATAGTAATAGACAAAGATCCAACAACAGGAAAAGAAATAAAAATAGATTGTACAAAATTTGGTTCTGGGGCATACTCTATCCCTTCATTAGTAGAACAATTAAAATTCGAAACAGATGCAAAATTCATTTTAGCAATAGAAACTGCAGGTATGTTTCAAAGGTTAGTAAAACACAATTATTGGAAAACTGCAAACTGTATCTTAATCTCTATGGGGGGAGTACCAACAAGAGCATGTAGAAGATTCATTAGGAGATTGGCAGATGATAAAAAACTTCCAGTTTATGTATTCACAGATGGTGATCCATATGGATATATGAGTATTTACAGAACACTGAAAGTAGGGTCCGGAAATGCAGCCCATATTAATAAATATTTTTGCGTACCTCAAGCAAGATTTTTAGGAGTAACTCCAAAAGATATTGATGAGTATAAATTACCTACTCATCCACTAAAAGATGTTGATAAGAAAAAGATTAAAGATGTAATTAAAAACGATCCTTTTGTTAAACAACATAAAGATTGGGAAAAAGCATTACAATTATTACAAAAAAAAGGCCAAAGGGTAGAACAACAAGCATTAGCAGCACATGGTTTAAATTTTGTACTTGAAAAGTATTTGCCAGAGAAGCTAAAGAAAAAAGATAAGTTTTTGCCCTAATAGTTATTGTCATATTGTCACAAGCAATAGGCCAATATTTAAATTAACATTTCTATTATTTTTCTAATAATTGAGATGGATATTTCTAAAAAATTAAATCCATTACTGGCAGAAGAAACAAGATGGCATATTGGAGATGGATGTTTCTATCTTCAGAAAAAGAATAAAGGTTATTATCCCAGGATAAAGATTGTCACAACTTCGCAAAGTTTGGCAAATCAATTAAAATTTGAAATAAATAAACTAAATATAAAGGCAACAAGATATATTGACAAAAGAAAAAACAAAAATTGGGGAGATCTACAAGTTATTGAAGTGAGGGGAAATATAGAATTAGATAAATGGTTTAACATTATATCTCCAAAAAATCCAAAATTTGTAAACAAATACAATTATTTCAAGAACAGTTAATTTTATAAATTATATATTATAACTTTCGCCTATGGTCCTGTGGCTTAGTCTGGCTATAGCACTCGGCTCAAAAGATAAAAACTTTGAGGGTGAAACTGATAACTAGATTTAGTCAGAGATCGAGAGGTCGTCGGTTCAAATCCGATCGGGACCATTTTTTATTTTCTAATATTTAGCAAAACATATTTAAATCATTAATTTCAATATAATTTCATTAAACTCGAGGTGATTATTTAAAATGAAAAAAGTTGGTGTATTATTGTTAGTATCTTTGTTGTTGATTAGTCCAGCAGCATATGCATTTAGTTTTTCAGATGTTTTCGAATTTATTGGAGATATCTTTGGATCAGATGATAAAATAACTGGATTTGCTGGAAAAGGAAATGGCCCAGGTTGTGGTTCTAGTGGCTCCTCATGTGGTGGAAAAAATCCTGCATGTTGTAAAGGCTTAAGTTGTGTAAGTGGAACTTGTCAAACTCCTGCAGTTTGTGGAAATGGAAACACAGAAGGTTCTGAAGAATGTGACAATGGTGGAAGTAATACTGATACGCCATGTGAAGCAGATTATGGTTCTTCCTGCACTTATTGTGATACAAGTTGTGAAACTCAGACAGTAACTGGTGCTTCTTGTGGAGATAGTAATTGTGATTCAGGTTCAGAAACTTGTAGTTCATGTGAAGCGGATTGTGGAGCATGTGTAACTTTTGATGTAGCACCAACTGTCTCATTAAGTATTTCGGATTTTATAGCAGGAAATAGTGGTCCAAGTTTAACAATTACAAATGGAATAAAATGTTCTTATTCAATATTTGAATTTAGTACAGCAGAAGCAAGCACAAGGAGAGGAGCTTCAACAAGAACTTTAGAAATTTTTGTAAACGAGCCAACAGATTGTAATAGTGCACAATCAACTTTATCTTCAAAATTAGATGTTCTGCCTTCTGGGAATTATGATGCAAAAGTAGAAGCAAAAAACAACCAAGGGACAACTACAGAATCATCAACATTTGAAGTAACTGGAGGTTCAATAACTATAACTTCTCCAAAAATAGGATACACATATTCTCCAACAGATACTCCTAAAGCTAATGTAGCTGTTTCTGGAAGAGTTTTAAGTTGTACTTGGAGTGTAAATGATGGTTCGGCAACCTCCTTTAATTGTGGAAACGGATTAACTAATACAGACCTTTCATCTTATTCTAGTGATGGAGTAAATACCTTGGCAATAGTTGCAGATAGTCAAACTGCAAAAAGAGATTATCTGTATTATGAAACCGCTTCCTTAGTTGGAGAAATGAAAGTAACAGAATCAGGAGCGAGAGGAGGAGGAAGTTATGGAATTTTAATTGGTGGAGAATCGGGAGTAGAAGATTCAAGCGTAACTTTGGCCTTGTGGGCAGCAAAAGAAAACTTAATTACTAAGGGTGGAATGAGTAAAGATAATGCAAATACTATTTTAGCTACTTTAACTTCAGATTCAGAATTGGCAAAAAAGATTGCAGCAGTTCAAGAAACAGTAGAATCTATTGATTTTGCAGTTTTGCCAACTACTAGAGTAACAGAGATTAAAGCCGGAAGTGCATACACTTCTCAAATTGCAGTATATAATTCAAGAAAAGTTGAAAATTTTGTAACAACTTCTACTGATCCAGAAACTCACGAGTTAATTATAACTAAGAGTGGAAGTGGTAAGGGTGCAAGTCCATACAGTGTTACAATAGAACTTCATAGTGATCCAATAATTTTTGATTTAATAATTGGAGAATGTAAAGACGTAGATATGAATGCTGATGAAATATCAGATATTATTGTTTGTTATGAAGAAGAAACTGGAGATGTAACAGTAAATAATTTAGTTACTGTTGATGATTCAATTGTAGATGAATATAATGAAGATACAACAGTAATCTCGCCAGTAACAGTAACAACCACAAAGATTTACGAATTACCTTTTGATGAAGAGTTAGTTATTTCTGAATTAACAAAGAAATACATGCCAATAGTATCTGTCATGGGAATGATTATTGTAATATTATCAATTCTTTCAATAAGATCATTATTTGTGGCACAACAAAAACCAAAAAGAAGGAAAAGAAAATAACTCCTTTCTTTTTATTTTTTTATTTCTAACCATAATGTTTATATATCTATAAAAACATATTTTTCCAATAAAGAGGTGTAGGTTAATTGCATAAAAAGAGGATTAAAGATAAAACTTACTTTTATACTAGTGTAAGGGATGAAGAAGGTAAAGTAAAAACTATTTACTTAGGTTCAAATAAAAGAAATGCAAAACAAAAAGAAGAAGAACTTGGCCTATCAAATAATAAAAAATCATTTAACCTACATTCGATAATCGCAGTATTATTAGTTCTAGCAATTTCCTTAACTGGATTTTTTACAATAACTGGTTTTGATGTTTTAAATGTAACAGAAGAAGTTCAAGTTGAAGAAATTATAGAATCAGATTCAAGGGGAGAAGGTGTAGTCTCAACAGAGGATCTTGAAATTCAAGAACTTATACCAAACTCAAATGAAAATACTTCTTCTCAGGAAATAATAAATGAATCTGAAGAGTTAAATCAAACAGTAGAAGAAAATGTAACTGAAGAAATAGAAATTAATGTGACAAACGAAACAACAATTCTAAATCAAACAGTAGAAGTTTTAGATGAAGAAGTAATTAACATAACAAACGAAACAAATATTCAAGATCAACAAAAAATAGAGATTAATATAACAAACGAAACAGAAATAATTTTTAATGAAACAAATTTAACAATAGAAGGATTAAACATAACAAACGAAACAACAATTTTGAATCAGAGTGATACTAATCAAACAATAGAAACAACACAATATGATGTAGTAATAAATCAACCAGTAAATTGGAAAAAAAGAGTTATACTAAGTGCACCATCAGATAATGTAACAGTAACAATTCCGAAAGAAGCTACAAATATCTCTGTAGTAGAGATATCTAATGATGAAGAGATAGAAATAGCATTAGACAAAATAATTTTGGAAAATTCAGAAGGGGAAGGAATACCTTCAATAACTGGGAGTTCAGTAACAAATATAAATTTATTTTCGAACTTTTTTGCAACGTTTACAAACTTCTTTTCTAATCTCTTCAAGGTAACTGGCTTTGCAACATTAAATGAGACAGAAACAATTGAAGAAACAATTGAAGAAAATTCAGAAGAACAAGAAATAACAATAACTGAAGAAGTAGAAGAATTAGAAATTGAGTATCAAACACCTGGACCAAATGCTACAGAAACAATTACTAACGATTACAAAAAAAGAATTTTAATTTCTTCAGATATTCACTACGAAAATATCTTAGCATATACTACTATAACAAATGCCCCACTAACTGCAGTAAATCTTTACTGGTTAAATAATGGGTCAAGAGAAGTAACAAATTTTACAGCATATGATACTGATGAAGATTCCCTAGTTGATTATATAGAATGGATAGTTCCCCATCTAAGTAACCAATCTTACGATGTAGAAATAACAATATTAAATGTACAATCATCTCCTTCTTTATTTGGAAATTGGAGTGTAAATTTCAATACAACAGGAACTGCAGATCTTTCAATTTCCGGATTCAATGGAACAAAATGGTCAAACTATAGTGATAATGCATCATTATATGACTTGAAATTTTTAGATTTAACTTGTGGAGATTCTCAAGTAAATTATGATTGGGAAAATGAAACAATAGTGGTATCAGATTACACTTGTAATGAAACTGCAACAGAAGTAAGCAAAGTAATAACTCCAACAAAACACACTCTAGAATTCAATTTTGGAGGGCAATTAGCTTACGCATACAATGATGTATTTTCTGCTTGTGCAAACATAACAACAAGTGGATTACATACACTAAGTCAAAGTGTATCAGATTACAATTCTACCAACTACTGTTTCAATATAACTGCTAGTGATGTAATATTAGATTGTCAGGGATACACAATTGATGGTGCAGATTCAACTAACTTCAATTTAACTGCAATAAATATAGAAGATTCTAGTAATGTTACTGTAAAAAATTGTATAATCACAGATTTTAGTTATGGAATTTATTATGATAACTCTTCAGAAGGGTATGCATTAAATAATACAATTGGGGTGAATGTGCCCATAAATAATAGTTTCAAAGGAATAACTGTAGAGCTTTCAAATAATACATTAATAGTAAATAATACTGTTTCTAATATTGGTAATGGAGACTCACAAAGTAATGCAATCGTATTCGTAGGTTCTTCAAATTGTAATGCTACAGGAAACGAAATAACTTCAGTTGATGGAGATGGAATTTTATTTTCAGAATCTGCAAGCAATGATGCATGTATTGAAAATTTAATAGAAGATAATAAGATAAACAACACTCTTTCTTCAGATGATTTTGCAGCTATCAGATTTAGTGAATGTCACAACAGTACAATAAACTCAAATGAAGTTATTGGAGTATCTGGATGTTCAGATTGTAATAATTATGGTATAAAATTAGTAGATTCAGATTCAAATAATTTAACGAGTAATGAAATAACAAATAGTACAGATTCAAATATTTACTTATACTCTTCAATTACAAATAGAATAGAAGATAATATTCTAAATTATACAATTGCTTCAGATGGAGACGGAATAACATTAGATTATGGATCAACAAGCAACATCTTAGAAAATAATACAATTCAAAACTCAGCACAAGAAGGTATAGGAATTTTTGGATCTTCAAATAACAACATAATAAATGCTTCAACAATTCAATCGGCAACAGTAGATGGAATTGGAATTTATGATTCTGTAAATAATACATTTTATAGTTTGACTATTT
>CAZTYO010000018.1:0-9878 GCA_964617925.1 Candidatus Woesearchaeota archaeon | reverse complement strand
TCATACTAAATCTTTTAATTCTTCTACAGAAATAACTTTTTCTTTAATAAATATTAGCTTCCTTCCTAGTCGGATATTTCCTTTTAACCCTATCAATCTCTGGGTGCCTATACCCTTTAGAAATTCTCTCCTTTACCAAAAATTTCCCTTTCTTATACAAAATTGCTTCAGCACCTTGTTGAATTATTTTTTTAATCATTTTTAGCATAAATATTTGGCAATCTTGGATCAAGTGGATGTAAATACTCCATATATTAGGAGAAATGTAATAATATAAAAATATTTCTAAGATAAAAACAAATTATCTATACATTCTTTGATTACCAACAATTTCAGAAGTTCCTGGTTTTGGAGCGGGGACATCAATATAATCATAACTATCTCTCAAAAAATATCCATATTTTTGCCCTGCCCGATAGTTCAGATAATTTACACCTACAGCCAAGGCTCCAATAGTTACAATCGGGGCGGCAGCGGCAGCGATAGCAGAAGCCTGAAGTCCTATATATTGTAAAAGAGGGATCCCTCCTGATCCTGCTAATAATCCTTGATTCATCCTACCCGATCTAAAAGTATTTCCTATCCTAGTTAAACCTTGCCTTATTAAATCTGGACGTTTTAAATCAACATATTGATGAAAATTATTAATTCTTACTCCTCCGGATTGTTCCGTGGCCACTGTTAAGCCAGGAAAATGTACATGCCAAAGATTTCCGGTTTTCCCAACAGGATTGTTCCCAAAATATTGTCCAAAATGGAAGTAAATATTCCCATTTTTTTGGTTAACAAACCTCGGAGCCTTATCTGCAGTACTTAAAGCAGCCATTAAACCAGATATAAAATATCCTCCCCCAGAATTTGGCATTCCTACTCCTCCCAAAACAGCATCATCTGTGGGTTGAAAGTCTAATGCATCTGGAGAAGCAGAGACTATACCATAATCCAAATTTTCAGAATCATCAAGGATACCCATAACAGCAGGAGGATCAGTACCTTCCATCATAGGAGCATTCTCTTCCTGGATGCCAAAAGAAGTCATTCCAGTCGGATCTACATAACCCATAGGATTATTAGAAACATAAGAATAAGGTTCATTTTCCGCAACAGGATCAACGCTAGTAAACTTTCCCAAATCCGAATCATAATACCTAGCTCCAAAGTAATGTAAACCAGATTCATCTTTCTTTATAACGACTCTAATCAAGCTACAAAAGCCAGCTAGAGCTTCATCTATACTGTTATCCACAGCCTCATATACAAGGTGATGTAGCCCTCTAATGTCAGTGCTACCGATATACATCGCAGGTCTCTTTTTAACTGCTTCCAGGCCTTCTAAAACCTGAATACTCTTTGCACCATAATCATTAGCTTCCTGACTATTTTCTTTAGTTTTTTCCATCGTAAATTTGCCTAAAAGTAGTATAATTGATACCTTTTAATATATAAAG
This sequence comes from Candidatus Woesearchaeota archaeon, assembly GCA_964617925.1. Taxonomy (GTDB): domain Archaea; phylum Nanobdellota; class Nanobdellia; order SCGC-AAA011-G17; family PNOQ01; genus JABHIB01. Next base: position 8,430 of record CAZTYO010000018.1, on the reverse strand, counting down.
CTTTCTGCTAAAATTAGGCTGTTACAAGCTCTGTACTATCAAAATTCAATTTTGAAAAATTTGTTTATAAAGCACTAATTTGCCCAGATATTAAATAATAGATTTTCGGCTCTCTTATCGCAGGATAAATATCATAATCTAAAAATATTTCTAGGATCTACATTGGAGGTTCACTCGGCATTTCAACATGTCCTTCTAGCGCACTTGGCAAAGAATAATCTGGAGTTTGTGATTGAACTCCGGTTATAGCACATAAATACTCATAACAGCCTGTACTCATCTGGCCCCTTACTGCATGTAAGCCTTCAGGATTATCTCTTATTGCAGCAAACATAGGATCAAATTCAGCTGGTGCATTAGCTGATAAAAAACCTCCAAGGGCTTGTCCTAGAGCAGAAGCCCCTCCTGATGCTGCAAACATCATAGCATCATATACTAAATTTTTTCCAATCCCTCCTGCTGCAGAAGCAGCTCCACTTACCCCTCCTTCTTGAGCTGCATTAGCTATTTCAGGTATGGAAGATGCGACCACAATGCCTACCCCTATCCATCCAAGAGTTCTTCCAAATGAGCCGCCGCCGGCAGGGGGTCTCAAACGCAAACCCCTTCCACCCTTTCTTGGCCGGTATGTATACCTAGTCCAACCTTCTTCAATAAATGACGCTCTATCTATTGGAAGATGTCTATTTCCTAATGTTCTTGATCCTCCTCCTTCAAATTGCATATGCCAACCATTTCGGCCAGCATGCCTCTCAAATCTAAAACCCGATTGGGGAATTAAATTATGTCCCTGACCGGCCCTCACAACTTTATTAACATCTCCTACACTAAGAGGGGTAGCACCTTGTCTACTGATACCTTTGTACCAATTTGAAAAGAATCGGCTATCTGAAATAGCTTGTTGAGGAACTTCAAGTTTTCCGTCAGGATCAATAAAATTCATAGGATTATTAGAAACATAAGAATAAGGTTCATTTTCCGCAACAGGATCAACGCTAGTAAACTTTCCCAAATCCGAATCATAATACCTAGCTCCAAAGTAATGTAAACCAGATTCATCCTTTTCTTTCCCCGTAAAACCATAATTGACTCCTTCAATAACAGTCTGACCAAAGGGTAATGATAAAAATTTATCTTTAATATTTCCATAAGGATCAGTAGTAATTCTATTATTTCTTAATCTATCTTGAAAATAAAAAGTACTCTCTCCATCTTGAGAAGACATAATTAGCTTACTACCAACATAAGTATAAGTAGTAATTTCCGAACCTTCTCTCAGGGGCAAAGGAATTTCTCCATCTGAAGTTCCCTTTGCTACAGAAGGAATCTCAATAGTTTTAGAATAAGAAATAGGCATACATACAACCAAGAATATCAAAAATATCACTTCCTTCTTCATAAGAATAAAATAAAACTATTAGTATATAAATTTATTCATACTAAATCTTTTAATTCTTCTACAGAAATAACTTTTTCTTTAATAAATATTGGCTTGTTACTATTAGAGATATTCTGTTTTAATTCGTCTATCCATCTTCCTGGAACTAACCCACTTTCAGATAATTTCTTCTTGTCTATATTTAATCTCTCATTCTCATAAAGTGCATATGTGATTGAGGGAATCCCGTGATCTAAAATTGCATATTCAAGATTACTATTTTTCCCTACTTTTACTTTTCCTCTGATTAATCTTCCTTCTAATGAATTTTTTTCCGAATCTTGAGGAAATCTTACAGAATAATTACTAATATAAAATTCATTAGAAGCAAGAAATCAAAAGAAAAATACAGTAAGAAGATTTAGAAAATGTCATTTAACCTATGGAGTTAAAACTAATATAATAACAGCAGTTAATATAACAAGAGGATACGCAGCAGATAGTCTCAATTCAAAGATTTAGTTCTAGAAACCAACAAAATCTATGATATAAGAGAAGTATCAGTAGATAAGGCATATTCTTCAAGAGCTAACCTAGATACAGTTTCACAAATAGGTGGGATAGCATATATTCCTTTCAAAAAGAATACAACTGGGGAACACAGAAAAGGCGCATTATTCTGGGGGAGAATGTATAGATATTATATAAACCATCAAGAAGAATTTATGGAGCATTATCATAAAAGAAGCAATTCTGAGACTGTTTTTCATATGTTAAAGATGAATTTGGAAAACATATAAGGCCTAAGAACGAGATAGGACAATCTAATGAGATATTGACTAAATGTCTTGCCCATAATATCTGTATTTTAATTCAGGAAATGTTTGAATTAGGAATAGATATTGATTTTAATAAATGTGCAGAAATTGAGATTGCACATAATTAGGTTTCATTTATGTGCAAAGCCTAAAATACCTAAACATTTATAAATAAAGTATTAATTCTCAAACTATTGAATTTTAAGTAAAAGGTAAAAAAAATGCAAAATCAAGACCAACCAGTATACATAATCTCAGATGATAGTAAAAGAACTTCTGGTAAAACTGCACAAAGAAATAATATTGCTGCTGCCAAATTAGTTGCAGAGACTGTCAGAACTACTTTGGGTCCAAAAGGAATGGATAAAATGTTAGTTGATAGTACTGGCGATGTAATTATTACAAATGATGGAGTTACAATTTTAGATGAAATGCAAATTGAACATCCTGCTGCTAAAATGATTGTCGAAGTTGCTAAAACTCAAGAAAATGAAGTTGGTGATGGAACTACTACTGCTGTTGTTTTTGCTGGAGAATTATTGAAAAATGCTGAAAGATTGCTTGATCAAGAAATTCATCCAACTGTTATATCGAAAGGATATCGTGCAGCTGCAAAAAAAGCTAAAGAGATTTTAGAAGATATTGCAGAACCTTTAGGAATTGAAGATGTTGAATCTTTGAAGAAAATTGCTGTAACTGCTATGACTGGCAAGGGTGCAGAAGCTTCAAAAGAATTATTAGCTTCTTTATCTGTTGATGCTGTAAAATATGTTGCAGACGGAAAAGAAGTAAATATTGATAATATTAAATTAGAGAAAAAAGTTGGTAGCGAAACTGGAAATTCTGAGTTGATTAAAGGTATAGTTCTTGATAAGGAAAAAGTTCATTCAGGTATGCCAAGTAAACTGAATGATGCTAAAATAGCCCTGATAGATGTTCCATTAGAAATTAAAGATACTGAAATAGATGCGAAAATACAAATTAATGATCCTTCTCAATTACAATCTTTCATAGATCAAGAAGAAAAGATTTTGAAATCTCTTGTTGATAAAATAATTAAATCTGGAGCTAATGCTGTTTTATGCCAAAAGGGAATTGATGATTTGGCACAATACTATTTTTCAAAAAATGGTGTTTTTGCTATAAGAAGGGTCAAGGAATCTGATATGAAAAAATTAGCTAGAGCAACAAGTGGAAAGATAGTTAGTAATTTGAAAGATTTAAATAAAGATAATTTAGGTTATGCTGGGAAAATAGAAGAGAAAAAAATAGGTGATGAAGAGATGACTTTTATTACTGATTGTACTAATCCTAAGGCTGTTACTCTTTTGATTCGTGGAGGAACTGAACATGTTGTTGATGAAGTTGAAAGAGCAGTTAAGGATGCAATTGGCGATTTAATTGCTGGTTTAAGAAGTGGAAAAATAGTGGCTGGTGCTGGTGCTCCTGAAATGGAAGTTTCTAAAAGAATTAGGGAATTTGCAAATACTTTGAAAGGAAGGGAACAGCTTGCAGTACAGGCTTTTGCCGATTCAATAGAAATAATTCCAAGAACTTTATCTGATAATTCTGGTCTTGATCCGATTGATATGTTAACTGAATTAAAAGTTAAACATGATGCTGGTGAAAAATGGGCCGGAGTAGATGTTTTTGAAGGCAAGGTTACTGATGCTCGAGAACTTGGAGTTCTAGAACCTTTGGATATAAAATTACAAGCTATAAGTTCAGCCTCTGAAGTTGCTGAGTTAATTTTGAGAATTGATGATATTATTGCATCTGGAAATACTTCTTCAAACGGTCCAAATATGCCTCCAATGGGCAGAATGCAAGGGTATGAATAAGAAAGGTTTATAAAAAACTAATCTTACATTTATTTTATGTTTGAATTTTTATTTAAGTGGAAAAAAAAGAAATCTAAATTTGAAATTCTTTTAACTAAATTTAACTCCGATTTGAATAAAAAAAGGTTTGATAAATCACTTTCTAAATATGTTGAACTTAGAAATTCATATGATTCTTTAGATATGGAAAAAAAGGAAGAATTTGATGACTCTTTTTCATTAGTTAGAGAGCAAATGATACTTTATATGAAAATGAAAGAACTTTCAATTTCTATTCTGGGTAATGATCTGGAATTAATAAAAAGTGGTTTAAATTTAGTTTTTGAAATTAGATCAAGAATTGAAGGAATTCCAAAATTAATGAATTTTGTTGATAAAAATTATAGATATTGTTCAAAAGTTTATCAATATAAATTAGCTAGGAAAGAATTTAATTCTAAATTGTCCGAGGTTCATACACTCATCAGGGAAAGATCCTTTGATAATGCATTAATTGAATTCAAAGATTTATTATTTTATTTTAAGGAGATGGAGAAATATTCAACTAGTTCTAATGTTGGATTATATTCTAAATTAATAGATTTGAAAGAACACATAAATTTAAATCTTTTAGAAAGTAAAGCATATGGTGAACCTGCTAAGTATAAAAAAGTTAAGAGGAAAAAAAAATAAAATGTTTAAATTTCTAAAAGACAAATTAAAAGGTGCAGTAGATAGAATAAGTGAAACTGTAGATGAATCCCATACTATTGAAGGAAACATAACTGAAAAAGAAAATATTTCTGAAGTGGAAGAGTCTATTGAAGAAGTAAATGAAAAAGTTCCAAAAGAAGAACTTGTTGAAAAAAAGAAAAGTGTTTTTAGTAAAATAAAAAAGAAAATAGAAACTAAAAAAATAACTGATAAAGAATTTGAAGAAATGTTTTGGGATCTTGAATTAAGTTTACTTGAAAGTAGTGTGGCAATTGAAGTTATAGAAAAAATAAAAGAAAGTTTGAAGATGGATCTTGTTGATGTTCCAATTGATAGAAAAAATATAAAATCTGTTGTAGAAGATAGTTTGAATGAAACTATAAAAGAATTATTTGATTCTAATGATTTTGATTTAGTTGAAGAAGTTAAAAAATCTGATGGGCCCTATGTCGTTGTTTTTCTTGGAGTTAATGGAAGTGGAAAGACTACAAGTATAGCTAAAGTTGCTAAATTGCTTAAGTCAAATGGTCTTGAAGTTGTTATGGCAGCTGCAGATACTTTTAGGGCTGCAGCAATAGAACAATTAAAAGTTCATGGAAATAAATTAGATATTAATGTTATTGCACATCAATATGGTTCTGATGCTGCTGCTGTTGCTTTTGATTCAATACAACATGCAAAATCTAAAAATGCAGATGTTGTTTTAATAGATACTGCAGGTAGATTGCATAGTAATATTAATCTTATGGATGAATTGAAAAAAATAATAAAAGTTGCAAAACCAAATTTGAAAATATTTGTTGGTGAATCAATTACTGGAAATGATTGTGTTGAACAAGCTGTTGCATTTAATGAAGCTATTGAGGTTGATGGTTTAATCTTATCTAAGGCAGATGTTGATGAAAAGGGTGGTGCAGCAATATCAATAAGTCATGTTACTGGTAAACCAATCCTTTATTTTGGTACTGGGCAAAATTATGGGGATTTAGAAAAGTTTAATATGGATAAGTTTTTTTCTAATCTAGGACTTTAATATGGTAATGGATAAATTAGGAGGGGCATTGAAAGATTCTTTGAAGAAAGTTGCTAAGAGTTTGTTCTTCGATGAGAAATTAATTGATGAAGTTGTTAAAGATATTCAAAGGGCTCTTTTGAAAGCTGATGTTAATGTTGAATTAGTGTTTAAGTTAAGTAAAGATATTAAAAAAAGAGCTTTGGAAGATAAAGTTCCAAAAGGAATTAGTCAGAAAGAGTATCTTGTTAAAATAGTTTATGAGGAATTAGTTAAGTTTCTTGGTGGTGAAAGAGAAGGAATAAAGATCAAGAAGAAAAAACCTTTCAAGATTATGATAGTTGGTCTGTTCGGTAATGGTAAGACTACTTCTTCTGCAAAGATTGCTAATTATTATAAAAAACGAGGATATAGTGTTGCATTAGTTGGTCTTGATGTTGAAAGGCCTGCAGCTACACAACAACTTGAACAAGTTGGAAAACAAGTTAATGCTCCTGTGTTTGTTAATCCAGATAAAAAGAAATCTATAGAAGTATGGAAAGAATTTGAAAGTGAATTGACTGTTTATGATATTGTTATCATAGATACTGCAGGTAGGGATGCTTTTTCTGAATATTTAGTTAAGGAAATTGAAGAGTTGAATAAAAAAATTAATCCTGATGAAAATTTATTGGTTATTAGTGCAGATCTTGGACAGACTGCAAAAAAACAAGCTGAACAATTTCATGAGAGTTGTGGTATTTCTGGAGTTGTTGTTACTAAGATGGATGGTACAGCTAAAGGGGGTGGTTCAATAAGTGCATGTGCTGCTACTGGTGCCCCAGTTAAATTTATTGGCGTTGGTGAGAAATTTGAGGATTTAGAAGAATTTAATCCTGAAGGTTTTGTTGGAAGACTTCTGGGTATGGGTGATTTGGAAGCTTTGTTGGAAAAGGCTCAAGAAGTCATGAGTGAAGATAAGGCAAAAGATATGACTGAGAAGATGATGAAGGGAGATTTCGATTTTTTTGATTTATTTGAGCAGATAAAAGCTATGAAACAAATGGGGCCACTCAATAAGGTAATGGAAATGATCCCTGGCATGGGGGGAATGAAATTGCCAAAAGATATGTTAGATGTTCAAGAAGATAAAATTGAAAAGTGGAAACATATAATGGCATCTATGACTAAAAAAGAGCTTGAGAATCCAGACTTAGTCTTTAATAGATCTAGGATTGAACGGATTGCTGGTGGTTCTGGAACTACTACTAAAGATGTTAGAGAATTATTAAAACAGTATAGGCAAGCTAAAAAAATGATGAAAATGATGAAAGGAAAAGCCGGTAAAACTGGTGATATGAAAAAATTAATGAAGAATTTTAAGATGAATTAAGATGGTAAATTCTAATGTTGTTACTCCGAGAATAGAAATTATTACTGGTCCGATGTTTTGTGGGAAAACTGAAGAGTTAATTCGTAGAGCTGAACGATATAAAATTGCAGGGTATTCTATCAAAGCATTTAAACCCTTTATTGATGATAGGTATGGTTTAGATGAAATTGTTTCTCATAGTGGTGCCAAATTAAATGCTACTCCTGTTGATGGGTCTTTAGTTGGAGTTATGAAAAAACTTGATGAAGAGGTTGATGTGTATGTTTTTGATGAGATTCAATTTTTTTATGGAGAAGTTTTAGACTTGTTTAAGAGTAGGAATTATCTTGAGGATAAAATTTTGGTTGCTAGTGGGTTGAATCAAGATTTTACTGGAAATCCTTTTTATTTTAAAGATTCTGATAAACATATGGGAGATTTGATAGCTATTGCTGATGAAATTGTTCACCTTGATTCTATTTGTACTTATGAAGAAAAAGGGAGAAGGTGTGGATTGTCTGCTACAAAAACTCAAAGATTGGTTAATGGTGAACCTGCAAGTATTGATGATGAATTAATAGTTGTGGGTGGAAAAGATACTTATGAGGCTAGATGTGCAAAACATCATTATGTTAAAAAATGATTAAAAAAATAATTCAACAAGGTGCTGAAGCAATTTTGTATAAGAAAGGGAAATTTTTGGTAAAGGAGAGAATTTCTAAAGGGTATAGGCACCCAGAGATTGATAGGGTTAAAAGGAAATATCCGACTAGGAAGGAAGCTAAGTTATTCGTTAAGGCTAAGAAAATTGGCATTAATGTTCCCGAATTAATTGATTCTGATGATAAAACTATGAAAATAATTATGGAGTTTATTGATGGTGATGTTTTGAAAAATAAACTTGATGATATTTCTGAAAGGAACAAAATTTGTGAACAGATTGGAACCCAAGTTGCTTTAATGCATGATGGAAATATTATTCATGGTGATTTGACAACTTCTAATATGATTCTTAAAGATGATAAAGTTTATTTTATAGATTTTGGACTTGGTTTTGTTTCTCATAAAGTTGAGGATATGGCAGTGGATATTCATTTGTTAAGGCAAGCATTTGAAAGTAAACATTACAAAGTTTATGAAGAACTTTATAAACATTTTTTGAAAGGGTATAGGAAGAAAAAAGATTATAAAAAAGTTCTTGAGAGGCTTGAACAAGTTGAGAAGAGAGGAAGATATAAGCGAAAAAAGAGTTAAGTTTTTATACTTAGTTTATTGAAGATTGTTATGAAAAAGAGTGTATTGTTTGTAATCTTATTATTTGTATGTATACCTTTTGG
>CAZTYO010000017.1:0-10883 GCA_964617925.1 Candidatus Woesearchaeota archaeon | reverse complement strand
TAGTTTGGCTGGGGCGGCACCCTGCTGAAAAGATATCAGCAGGGCCCAAAGGTTGGCTCAATCGGGTCGGAAATCCGATGTAGAGTGCAAGAGCAAAAGCCAGCTTGACTGTGTTCCTAACAAAACGGAACTCAGCAAGGAAACTTTGGTCTAGCGAACCCTTACGCCTTCTTAATGAGGGTTAAGGATGACAGAAAAGATACCTCGGGGATAACTGAGTGGTAGCGCCTAAGAGTTCATATCGACGGCGCTGTTTGCTACGACGATGTCGGCTCGCCGCATCCTGGATGTGCAGAAGCATCCAAGGGTAGGGGTGCTCACCCATTAAAGCGGCTCGTGAGCTGGGTTTAGAACGCTGTGAAGCAGTTTGTTCGATATCTAGTGGAGGTGTTCAATGTCTGAGAGGAAGGATCATTCAGTACGAGAGGAACGATGGTTCGGGGCCTCTGGTGTATCGGTTGTCTGACAAGGCAGGCCGAGCAGCTACGCCCCAAGGGATAAGAGCTGAAAGCATCTAAGCTCGAAGCCTCCCCTGAAAAGAGACATTACAAACGCTCGTAAAAGACGAGGTTGATAGAAACGGCGTGTAAGTATCAAGGCAACGAGATATTCAGCGTGCGTTTACTAATAGTTTGGACCTTGTTTTTAGGCATATTTTACCTATGCATAACTTATGATTTTTTTATACATAATGTTATAAGTTAGAATGAACTATCTTTTTTCACTATGACTACAATTGTTGGATTAAAAACTACTGTTGGACTTGATGCTATAGTTTTGGCAGCTGATTATACTAAAACTTTGATGCATTCAAATAGTGGTGAAAATCCCCTTAATTCTATGGAATCTGGAGATATGAGAAAAATATATTCTACTCGAAATTTTGCCTTTTCTTTTTCTGGACACCTTAGTCCAGAATATATGACTGCCCTATGGGATACTTTGAAAGTTAATAAAAAGAGTAATGAAGATTATATTGATGTTTCTGGAAGGCTTGAAGATGGTTTTTTTAATGAAATAAGAAATTTTAATGTTATGCAAGGAGATTCAGAAACTAATTTTGATAATGATAAGCAAACTTCATTCATTTTTGCAACTAAAGGAGTCAAGCTTGGATTATATTATGTTCATCCAATGGGTTTGGTTGAAGAATTTTCAGATGATTATGTTTGTGCAGGAAGTGGATCAGATTATATTGAAGAGATGTTAGATACTGCTTATGAATTCAAATCTCTAAATGGTCCAAAAATTGATTTACGTAAAGCAGTTAATTTAGCACAAAAAAGTATAAGACTATCTAAAAAAGATTTATTCAGTGGATCTGATATTGTTGATTTTGCAATTATAACTAAAGATTCAATTGATTATTATGGTAATAGTTTGAGAAAAGAGTTGAAGGAATTTAAACGTAAAAAATTTAGTGAGATTGTTAAATCTTATTATACTAAATAGTTAGTTTTATAAAGCAAAATTTTTTCTTTTTTATGTAGGTAGGTACTTAACTAACCTGTCAATGGGAGGAAAGTCCGCACACTATAAACGGTCGCTTACGTAAGTTAAGTTGGAGAAATCTAAGGCAACCGCTCAGAAACGACACGTCCTTATATTGTTATAAAGATGTGGCATGCGAAGTTTTCCGCGAGGAAAATGAGTTAACCTGCTGAATAGATATGAGGGAACGATGAAACGGCGAGTCCCGATTTGTGCAAGTCAGTGAGACGCTTAGTTGAATGTTAAGGTGGTCTGTTCGATTACGAAGACCAACAAAATGCGGCTTATTCCTACCTACATTTTTAGTTAATTTTATATAATTGTTTTATTGAAGATTGTTATGAAAAAGAGTTTGATATTGATCTTATTATTTGTATGTATGTCTTTTAGTATTGCTAAAGATGTAAGTGTTGAAGAAGTTAACAAAAAAGTTCTTGATGTTGAAAATATTTTAACGGAAGAAGTTGATGAAGGTGTGACGCGGTATGTTTATGGTTCTGGTTTGGTTGCTAGTGTTAAAGATAGTGAGATTAATTATTATCATTCTGATAGGATTCAGAGTAATCGTTTAATCACTACTTCTTTTGGCGAGATTGAAAATGAATTTTTATCTTTACCTTTTGGTCAGCTTATTGTTAATTCTGGAATTAGATATGCTTTCGCAACAGGAAAAGAATTAGATGAAAGTGACCTATATTATTTTGGGGTGAGGTATTATGATTCAGATTTAGGAAGATTTACTAGCGTTGATCCAGTTAAAGAGAATGAACCTTATAGTTACGTTAGAAATAATCCATTATATTTTGTTGATTCTGACGGTAAAGAGCCTGTTACTGTTAAGTTTGCTGAACCTACAAATGAGTGGTATGTTGTTTTTCCAACAACAAAATTTATAGATATTTTAGGAAGTATTGCTGGCAATATTGAAGTTTCTGAAGAATATTGTGCAGGTAGCGTTTCCTTATTTTATCAAGAATTATATTCGGAATTTTATTCAAATCCAATTGAAAAATTATTCAACAAAGCATATACTGTAGATTTTGGAGTTTATGGTACTGCTTGGAATATGAGAAATAATATTATTGCTAATGGGGGTTCTAGCGTTCTTTATTCGGAGATGTCTGAAAGTAAGAAAAAAGGGTGATCTATTATTGGTAGACTTACAAGAAGAAAAGAAAGATGGACTAAATCTGAACCTATAAGATATTCTAATTATAATGATCTTAAAAATAAATTAGTTAATGCTCTTGGAGTTGGAGATATATTCGGCCTTTATTATTCTCGCACCAGTGAAGAAAATAGTGGTCCAGCTCTTGAATCTTTAGGGGAGAATTTTTATACTCATTTGGCAGTTACTGTGGGATTTACAGATGAAGGAATACCATTAGTTGCACATAAATATGGACTTTATTTAAAAGTTGAACCAATGAATGAACTTTTAAAAAATAGTGGGGGAGATTTTTCAGTTGTTGAAATATTTAGGCCAGATCATCCTGAAGGATTTGATGAAAAAAGTAAATTACACAAATTTGATAAGTAGAATATATCTTAAGGTATAAATTAAATAATTGCCATATAAAAAACTTTATAAATAACTTAATTACTAGTTTTTTATGGCACAAGATAAAATACAAATGCCTTCCGGAATGGGAGGACTAGTAAGATACTTTGATGAATATAAAAGTAAATTTATGTTTAAACCAGGCACTGTAGTATTTTTTATAATTCTTGTAATTCTTGTAGAACTATTTTTGCATACTTATGGTTCTAGGATGTTTGGTTAAACATGATGCCAAATTTAGATCCTAGAAAGATGCAAAAAATGATGAAACAAATGGGCATCAAACAAGAAGAAATTGAGGCTGTTGAAGTTATTATCAAAACTAGAGATAAAAATCTTATTATAAAAAACCCTAGTGTTATGAAAGTTGATATGATGGGTCAGAATAGTTTACAAATTAATGGAGATATTGAAGAAGAAATTTTAATTTCTGAAGAGGATATTGAAACTGTTTGTGAACAAACTGGCGTTTCTAAAGAAGATGCTAAAGCAGCTTTGGAAAAATTCGATGGTGATTTAGCTGAAGCGATTATTAATTTGAAAGAATAAATTTATTAATAATCCTCTTTTTCTGTTTATGATGAGATATACAAATAGTGAAGATATAGTGGCAAGTTTGAATAAAGAATTGTTCAACTTAAATTCTCAAGATGCAAATTATATTACTTCTGAAGTTATTAATAAAAGAAATGAAATTATTAGTGAAAAAATGAATTTAATTTCTGAAGGTTATAGTGAAACGGAAGCCATAAGGGAAATATTTACCGATAGGCTTGAAAATAGATTTATTCCTCATAAATTCTTGTATTCTTTAGTTGGAGATGCTGTTAATTATTATTTGGATAATTCTAATTTTAAACCAAGATTAGATTATGTTAATTTGAATAATGAAATTGGGAAAAAATTATTTAAGATAGAAGATGGGGGGTATGGATTTGTTGAAGAATTATCAACTTTTTTATTTGAAAAGACTGAAAAATCAATTATTCTTGAGTCAAAAAATGGTAATTTGTCTGAACTTGAAGTACTGGTTAATGAATTTTCAGATAAGAGTAAGGTTACAATATCAATTGAAAATTTAAAATTAATTTATTCTGAATGTTTTGATGATTCTAATGATCTTAAAGTAAATTTTCCAAAATTTGGATATGATAAACTTTTTTTATTTACTAAAAGTAAGAAATATTTTTTTGATTCCTTAACCAGGAATGATGATTATTCTGAATTTAGAAATTTTCCAATTATTAGATCTTTTAATAAATTAAAAGGAAAATCAGAAGATAATTCAATTGATTCTTTAATTACTAGGATGAAATCTGGAGGTAGGGCAGCAGATAAAATATTAAACAAGGGAAGTTATCATGATATTTTTGGAGTTAAATTATTAGTTAATGATATTTCATATCTTGGACATTATTCTCCTTTTAATATTGATTTAAATAATGAAAAAATAATGAAATCCAAGATTATTGAAACTCTTTCTGAAACTATTGAATCTATTAATTATTACAGAAAAGAAGAAAAAGGATATTTACGAAATTGTTTAAATATTTATAAAAATGAATCGGATAGATTGCCTATTCCTTCTTTTGATTCTAATGATTCTTTGTTTAAGGCGAGTAGTTCTCAATTTCCTTTAATCTTAGGTGCATATAAAGTCATGAATTTTTTAGATTTTTCTGAAAATTATAGTTATAGTGTTCAAAATAGATTATTTCATAATGGTTGTCCTTCTATACGATTTAAAATTGATAATCTTGTTACTGATGAACCTTTAGAATTACTTGTTGAACTGAATACTAAAGATGACAAAATTCCACATGATAATTATGTTATGAGGAGAGATTATGTAATTAAATATTTGAAAAAATTTGTTCCAGAATTGAATTCTCTTGGTAATTTTTTAAATGAATACCTTTACTCTTCTTTAGATTCTGTTGATCTTCAAAGAAAATTAAATTAGAAATGTTTTTATAATTGTTTTATTGAAGATTGTTATGAAAAAGAGTTTGATACTGATCTTATTATTTGTATGTATGCCTTTTAGTATTGCTAAAGATGTAAGTGTTGAAGAAGTTAACAAAAAAGTTCTTGATGTTGAAAATATTTTAACGGAAGAAGTTGATGAAGGTGTGACGCGGTATGTTTATGGTTCTGGTTTGGTTGCTAGTGTTAAAGATAGTGAGATTAATTATTATCATTCTGATAGGATTCAGAGTAATCGTTTAATCACTACTTCTTTTGGCGAGATTGAAAATGAATTTTTATCTTTACCTTTTGGTCAGCTTATTGTTAATTCTGGAATTAGATATGCTTTCGCAACAGGAAAAGAATTAGATGAAAGTGACCTATATTATTTTGGGGTGAGGTATTATGATTCAGATTTAGGAAGATTTACTAGCGTTGATCCAGTTAAAGAGAATGAACCTTATAGTTACGTTAGAAATAATCCATTATATTTTGTTGATCCAAGTGGTATGGATGAGTATCATATCCATAGTATGAAAGTTGGGGAAACTTTATGGGGAATAGCTAATGAATATAATATGAATCTGGATGAATTATTGGATAATAATCCTTCCCTTGTTGAAAGATATAGTAATGAAGAGTATACTAAAATTCCTGGAGGCGCTGAAGTGTTCATACCTTATATTAATTACCTTTCTACTTTAACTTCAGAAAGGCTTCATGGTGTGTCTCCAGGAGACTATTGGAAAACACACCATAGATCTACTCAAACTCCTTATGGTCCAATTGATTGGGGCCATGCTAATCCTACGAAAGCAAGAGAAATTATATTGGAGGTAGAACGTGTGATTGAGCAAGGTGGAGGACTAGTCACTCTTTCAATGCATAGATTCGATCAAGAATATTTTATTGATTCAGGTGGCGATTTATATTCAACAGCTTTAGCAATTTTTATGGATCTTTCTCATGGGGCAGAAAAAAAAGTATTACAGAGAATAATTGGTTCTTCATATTCCGAGGAAGACTTACCTAGTAATTATCTTGGTTTTTTTAGAGCAATGATGGAACATAAAGGTATGCCAATTTCTGGATCCGCTTTAGAATATGGCCTTGGAGGTAGGAGTCCTGATAGTCCTCTTGGATTTTTTGATAATCATTTTGATAGAAAAAATAAAAATTTTTCACCACTTGACAAATCTTGGCCTTCTTGGATTAGTGATAATATGCCTCAACCATCAACTAAGGGGTGAAACAGAGTGGTTAAACCAAGTTCTACAATTTATTATAAGGCTCATTGAGATTAACAATATCTTTAAATATTTTTTTCAACTACTAAAATTATGGAAAAATTCCGAAATCTTGTTATTGAGGCAAATAAACATTTTAAAGTTGCAGATCATATGACTTATGTAAGTTACAATTTAATTAAAGATTTGAAAATTTTATTAAATATTGTCAATAATTTAGATAAGTCTATGAGAAAAGGAATTGAAGCTTTATTATACTTAGATTATATTTACAAAAGAGTTAGTTCTTATCCTGAAGATTTTTCACAAAAACTTGAATTATTTAAAAGAACTTGTTTAATTAGATATAAAATTGGAACTGAACAAATGTTGTTATTTAGAGAATTAGAAGAAATTTCTGCACAACATAAGAAAAGTCCAATGGAATTTGTTAGGAATGGAAAGTTTGTAATCTGTTCAAATGGTTATACAAATATGAAAACTTTAGATATTGATACTGTCAAATCTTATGTTTTAAAAGCAAAGGTTTTTATATTAATATTGAATAATATACTTAAAGAGAAGAATGCAGACGATAGATTTAGCAAAGGAAGAATTGAAAAGAGTAGATCACATGTTTTATGTTAGTTTGAAGTATACCAGAACTTGTGATGTTATTAAAAATATAATCAAAAGAATGCTTGCAGCATATGATTACACTTTTTCTGCAATTTTAGAAAGTCTAGAAGAAGATGGAAAAATAGATTCTGTTCCTTCTTTAGAAAAAAATCGGGTTGAATTGGTTTCTAAAAGTAAAACAAAATATAAAGATTATATTAAACATTATAATTTATTAAAAAAAATAGATGAGGCTGAATTTGATCGAAGAGAAGAATATAGAAAACATGTTACTTTAAGTTTGAAATTTGACGAAGATTCAACATTAGAAGTTAATGTTCCAACGATTTTAGAATATTATAAAAAGGTTGATGATTTTGTTAATTTGGTAGGGGAAGATATATCATGACTAGATTTGTAGGAGTACTATCTGGAAAAGGAGGAGTTGCTAAGACTACAACTGTTGTTAATCTTGGTGCTGCAATGAATTATTTTGGTAGAGATGTTACTATTGTTGATGGGAATTTATCTACTCCCCATTTAGGGATTCATTTGGGAGTTCCAATTGTTCCAATAAGTTTACATGATGCTTTAAGTGGAAAAAATTCCCTTGCGGAATCTATTTATTTACATCCTTCTGGTTTAAAAATAATTCCTGCAGGTTTATCTCTCAAAAATTTATCCCAAGTTGATTCTTCTAAATTAAAAAAAGTTTTACCTGCTTTAAATAGCCTTACTGATGTTGTTTTAGTTGATGCTTCTGCTGGATTAAGTAGTGAAGCTATTTCTGTTTTAGATTGTGTTGATGATGTTATTATTGTTACAAATCCAGAATTACCTGCAGTTACTGATGCTTTGAAAACTATAAAATTATCAGAGAATAAAGGTAAGGTAGTGAAAGGAGTTATAATTGCAAAAACAGGTGATGCTACAGACATACCTGTCAATAATATAGAAATGTTATTGGAAAAACCAGTGTTGGCAATAATTCCACAAGATAAAGCGATTAAAGAATCTCTTGTTAAAAAAGATCCAGTTATTTACACAAATCCAAATAGTAAAAGTGCACTTGCTTATAAGAAACTTGCTGCGGATTTGATAGGAATTAATTATGAGTATGAGAAACCTAAATGGTTTAAGTTTTGGAAGAAATAAATAAATTTATAAACTAATTTTGCATCTTTTTTCTTATGGCGGTAATAGTATAGTGGCTAGTACCTACGGTTGTGGTCCGTAAGACCGGGGTTCGATTCCCCGTTACCGCCCTTTCCTAATAAAAAGCTTTTTAAAATAGCAATTCTAATCTTGTTTTATGGAAACTGTAAAAGGATTTAATGATTATGTTGGCGAAGAAGCTATTAAGAGAAAGAATGTTAAAGAAGTTTTAAATAGATATTTTTCTCTTTATGGTTTTGAACCTGTAGAAACTCCTTTGATTGAATATGAAAATTTTGTTAAAGGAGATAACTCTCAAGATGAAGCAGTTTCTGAAATTTTTAAATTAAAAGATAGGGGTAAGAGAAAACTTGCTTTGAGATATGAGTTTACATTTCAATTAAAAAGACTTGCAAGAAATAAAAAATTACCTTTCAAAAGATTTCAAATTGGTGAAGTATTCAGAGATGAGCCAGTTTCATCTAATAGATTTAGACAATTTATTCAATGTGATGTTGATGTTGTTGGGTCTTCTGTTAAAGATGAGGCAGAGATTTTGTTTATGGCTTCAAGTATTTTAAAGAAACTTGGTTTGAAAACAACAATTTATATTAATAATCGAAAGTTATTGAATGAGATATTAGATAAGGAAGGTATTAAGAAAAAAGAGGAAGTTATTCGAGAGATTGATAAACTTGATAAATTATCTGAAGTTGAAGTTAAAAATAATTTGAAAAAATTTAATGCTGAAAAAATTTTAACTATTTTTAAAAAACCGGAAAGTTATTTTAAAATTTATGATTCTTATTCTGAAATTAAAGAATTAAAAAAATATTGTGATTATTATGGCTTAAAAACTAATTTTCAACCTTTTCTGGCTAGAGGGCTTTCTTATTATAATGGTTCTGTTTTTGAGATTAAATCTTCTAGTATGAAAGAGACTATTGTTGGAGGAGGAGCATATTTGAATAATAATATTCAAAGTACTGGATTGTCTTTTGGATTGGAAAGATTGAGTAAGTTAGCAAAAATTGTTTCTGATAAAAAAGAAGTTCTTGTTGTTTCTCTTAATCAAGATAAGGAAGCAATAAACTTGGTTAATGAATTAAGAAAAAATAATGTTATTTCTTATTTGTTATTTGGTAAACCTAGTAAGGCCTTAGAATATGCAAATAGTAAAAATATATCTTATGTTTCTATTATTGGTGAAAAAGAAATTGAAAATAAAGAGTTCAAACTTAAAGATATGGAATCTGGAAAAGAAGTTAGTTATAGTTTGTCTAAATTTGTTGATTTTTTGAAGGATTAGAGGTTTTTATTGCTTCTTTTTCTTTTAATCTAATATCTATTTCTCCAAAAGAAATTTCTTGATTTGTTTTTACTTTTTTTTGATTTTCTAGGTGTAATAAAGGTACAAAAGTTATAATTTTATCTTCTCTTGATTCCGAAGGTATTAATTTTGAAAATGTTAGTTTTGTCCCTTTTTTTTCATCAAAGTAATTTACTATGTTTTGATATATATTTTTTAATTGGTCTGTTATGTCTTCTTGTCTTTCTGGAAGTTTTATTTCTGGCATAATTGTTTCTTTTTCTAGGTGCCTAATTTTTCTTTTTTTATCTACTTCTATTGCCATTTCTAAGGCATTTACTAAATCTCTCATAGATACCTTCTTTTTTCTTGTTTGAGGAGTTTTAATAGTTAATCTTGGTTCTAAAACCATTTGCTCATCATCTTCTATAAAATCTTCAAATTCTTCTGGTTCATCTGATTGAAATAAAAAATTATCAAATTGTTCGATATGTTCAGTCATAAGTCTTTTTGATTTTATGTTTAGTAAGATTGAAGATGCTAGTATTATTTTACCAGAAACAAAAAAATTCATTTCTTCCATTTTTTTGATTATGTCTAAATATCTATTTGTTAGTAAGGAAATGTCTATATCCCAAGGGTCCATTTCTTCAGATTTAACAAGGTCTTTAAGAATAGTTTGCCAAGTTATCTCATCCTCTTTTAAAAGCATATCAAGTATTTGATCTTGCATGTGCTATGTTTCTTTTTTTGTTTATATAAATATTTCTATGGGTGCATTGTTGCGTAAGCGGGAGTTATCTTAATTAAAAAAATTATCTCTTCTTTGGCTTATCCCAATAAGGAGATTTACATTTAGGACATATCGTTGGGTATTCTTTAATTCCGGTTGTACTTTTTTTAAGATTAATTTTAGTCTTTTTATGATGTCTTCAAATTGAAATCTTGGAACTAAAACTCCTTGTTTATTTAGAGATTCTTCGTAACCTAGGTGTAAATCTGAGATAAAAAAGAAAAAATCTTGGCAATCCCGGGAGCACTATTATTGGGTTTATTTGCTACTGTAATTGGTACATCAATTAAGGATAAAATATATTATAAAAGACTGGAAAAAAGAATGAAAAAACGAGAAGAAATAATCAACACAAAAAAGATAAAAATTAAAATACCTCCAACAACATAAAAAATGGGTTTATTAAGATATTCTTTTTCACACTCGGAAGTATTAAATTTACACTCGGAAGAACAACTCAAATTACCTTTATGATAATCTAAAGTAAGACAACTTTCACCACCTAGATTTAAACCATCACATTCTTCGTTTTCATCAATAACGCTATTGCCACAAAGATCCCTAACACACCCATTGATATCAAAACTACAATCAGCAAAACACAATAAGTACCAGAGTCATAACCTAAAGTAAGGCAACTTTCCCCATTCAAATTTAAACCATCACAATCTTCCTCAACAACTATTCCATCGCCGCAATAAATTTCTGCAGAACAATCGCTATCAAAACCACATTCATCATTTCCAACACCATAGAAATCTA
>CAZTYO010000016.1:3637-12696 GCA_964617925.1 Candidatus Woesearchaeota archaeon | reverse complement strand
TGCTTCGCAAAAACCACCTGCAGTTATCCATCGGTCACTTCGTGACGCAATTAACAGGAATTTAACGGTTACGAAACCTTGCAGGAATTTTCCCAAATTTGTTTCGTAAACTTCTCTTAATCACGATGTTAAATGAAATTCAAAAAATATTTTTCTAAGATGAATAGTAATGATATGCTTTCTAAAGGGGGCAATATCATTTTTTCTTTTTTAGTTAATTTCATTCCTTCCCTGCCAACTGACCACAAGCACCAAAGATCTCATCACCCATACTCTTTCTAATAGAACATTCAATCCTATTCCTATCTAAAACTTTTTTGAACTTCATAACAGCTTCGGGGGCGGGCCTTTCAAAATTAGAAAACTCATGAGGATTATATACAATCAGATTAATGTGCACCAATTTTCCATTTAATAGATGAACTAATTCTTTTGCATCTGTTTCAGAATCATTAACATCTTTAATTAAAACATATTCGTAACTAACTTTCTTATTAGTTTTTTCTGTAAATTGATCACAAGCTTTAATCAAATCTTTTAAGGGATATTTTTTATTCATTGGCATTAAAGAAGATCTCAATTTATCATTTGCTGCATGTAAAGAAACTGCAAGCTTAATCTGTAAATCTAAATTCATAAATTCCTTTATTTTTGGAATAATTCCTGAGGTAGAGACAACAATGTGTCTTGCACCTATGTCGAACTTATCACAATCATTAAATATTCTAATAGATTCAATCACATTCTCATAATTCATAAATGGTTCACCCATACCCATGTAAACAACATTAGTCACCCTTTTATCTTTCTTTTTCAAATATTGAGAAATAAATAATACTTGTTCTACAATTTCTTCAACTTTCAAATTTCTTTTGAAAGGTTTAGATCCAGTTGCACAGAATTTACAACCCATAGCACAGAATATTTGGGAAGACACACAAACTGTACGTCTTGTGTCATGCAGCATCAGTACTGCCTCAATATAATTATTATCTTCAGTTTTAAACATAAATTTTATACTATCTTTAGTTTTTTTTGTTTCAACTAATGAAAGACCAAATAACTTAAATTTTTCATTTAATTGTTCCCTCAAATCCTTAGGAAATGTAGTCATATCATCAAAAGATGAAACAAATTGTTTGAAAACCAACTCTTCAAATTGTTTTATCCTAAATTTAGGTAACTTATTATCTTGAAAATACTGATTTATCTCATTATACATGCACAATACCACATTTTCAGTATTTATAAAGAATATTATTTAACCAATTAATGTTTGTTCATCTATATTATTTGTGGATTTGTCAAAAAATATACGATTAGAAGGTATAATATTCAAATTGTTCATTTCTTCACGAGTAAACCACTTATATTCAGACACATCACTATCTGCTTCAATGATGTGGTCATGTTGTTTAATAAATTTACATTTTACATGAATTAAGTAAATGTGGTGTATAATATTTCCTTTTTTATCTTTGAAGATGGATGGGTAAACTCCCTTTATTTCTTCTGGTTCAACTTCTGCACCGCATTCTTCCATCATTTCTCTACGGCAAGTTTCAAACACTCTCTCTCCATGATCTACTTTTCCACCGGGATGTAACCAATACCCTATATATGGTTTTTTAGCTCTTCTTGCCAAAAGAATATTTCCGTCTTTTTCAGTCTCACAACAAACTACTGGAATAGGATATTGTTCTTTCAGTTGAAATTGTTTAGAATACATGGCAAACTTTTCTCCTTCAGAAGTAAGTTCATAAATTCCACCATTATCTTTTTGGATTAAATTTAAATCAATTAATGATTTAATATGATAATTAACTCTTCCAGAATCTTTTTCATCAAGATTTTTCATAATATTAGAATAACTATTATTTCCACGCATTAAGAATGTAATTATCTGCACTTTAGTTTTTTCTTTCAATGCATCATTTAGTTTCTTCATTTTCATAAAATTATTAGGTTCGGACCCATATAAAAACTCTTTGTGAATTGCAATTCACTTATTAAAACAAAGAAGTAATTTTACCAATAAACAAGATATACAATATCACTAACATAAATCCTTCCCATCTTGTAACCTCTCTATCTTGAGTTGTAAAGAAATATGTTAAAGTTGCTAGAATCATTACAGGTAAGGAGAATGTCAATATTGAACGAGGTATAACTAAAGTTCCAATAAATGCTGGAATTCCCATTACTGCCAATGTATTAAAGATATTTGAACCAAGAACATTACCGATTGCCATTTCAGGATTACCTTTTTTAGCTGCAGTAAATGAAACAAATAACTCTGGTAAAGAGGTACCTAGGGCAACAACACTAACTGCAATTATCTCTTTGGCAATACCTAACATAGAAGATAGTTGAACAACTGACTCGATACAATATCTCGCACCCAACATGATGAAAATTGAACTTATTCCGAGAGTCCACCAAACTTTTTTATCCAATTCTTTTGGTTTTTTAACTTTATTTCTCTTCTTAATTTCTTTCTTAATTTCTTTATCTGATTTTTTAGTTGAGATTGTATATGTAACATATACTGCTAATAAAGCTAAAGAAAGCAATGCTTCTACAAGTGTAAAATTTCCATCCCATATTGCTATAGTAAATAACGCTGTTGAACCAAATAACATTGGAAGATCAACATTAATTAAACCATATTCAACTTTCAGTTTTTTTCCTAAAATTGCAGCAACACCAAGAACTAAAAAAATATTTGCTATATTTGATCCAACAACATTTCCAACAACAATTTCAGAAGAGTTCCTTAAAACTGCAAAAATAGAAGAAACTAATTCAGGTAATGAAGTTCCAATAGCAACAATTGTAACTCCTACTATGAATGAAGGCATTTTAAGAAACAAACCTATTTTTTCTGCAGCATCAGTAAAATAATCTGAAGCTTTAATTAAAGCATATAAACTTGCTATAAAAACTATAATCCATATTGTCAAATCTAACATAAATACAATTTCAGAAATTATCTTTTAAATATCTTTCTTTTTTGGAAAGAAAAATTTAAATAAAATTGAATTAAAATAAATAAAATGATACATTTATTCAAAATATTCAAAAGTAATTATTGCAAATTAGTTTTTACAATTTCTTTAATTATATCCTATTTTTTAATACCCAATAAAGTATTTCACGGAATACATAACATAACTGCAATTCTTTTTATGATTGTTTTTTCATTAACAATAACTTGTATGACTTATAATATTAAAGAAAGAATAAAACTAGCAAGAACTTACAAGAATTCAATATTAAGTATTATAGCAACAGCAATAGGACTCTCTGCACTTCAAGTATGTGGAGTAGGGGCACCGGTTTGTACTGCAACAATTGGGGCAGGAATATTAGCTTTGATATTTCCAGTAACTTTTGTAGAATTTTTATCAGACTATAGTATATTAATAATATCAATTTCAATCTTATTTCAACTAATTGCACTATACTTTATGAACTGCTTCAAAACCTCCTTCTCTTCGAGAGACTAAGAAAACATTTATATATGGGTAGTTCAATATAATTTAATATGAAAAAGAGATATTTATTATTATTAATCTTGGCATTTTTGCCTTTAGTAAGTGCAGGCGAATATCAAGGTAGTTTTGAATTAGATCAAGAACAGGTACAATTAGGGGACGAATTCACATTAAATGGCCACATACTATATTCTAATGGAACAACTCCAACCCTAGCAAACATATATTTTAAGTCTGGCGATCTTTCATACAAAACAATTGCATTAATTCAAGATAATTCATTCACATCAACAAATTCATTAACTTTTGATCCCAATGGAGAACCATTGCCTAAAGGAATATATGAAGTAGATATAATTTTAGAAGACAATTTTGATAATGTTTTGGCGGAATTCAATAATATTTTAGATTTGGAAGTAGATACAAGTTTAATTCTTAGTTTAGAATTAGCTGAAACCCAGATTTTACCAGGTTCAGTTATAGAAATAATCGGAAGTGCAATGAAAAGCATAGGTGGAGAAGAGATTGAAGCTGGACAAATGAAGATATCAATAGATGGAGAAGATTATCAAACTAGTTTTTCTGGAGAGGGTTTAAGTTATAATGTGGTAATTTCTGGAATGGCAAAATCATACTATCATGATATTGAGATAACTATGCAAGATGAATTTGGAAATCACGATTCAGAAATATTAAGATTTTATGTAATCCCTGTTCCAACAAAATTTGAAATAAATTTAGAACAAGAATCATTTTTGCCTTCTAATCAAGTAAAAATAACTCCAATACTTTATGACCAAGCAAATGATCAGATTGCAGAAAGTGTTGAAGTAAGAGTATACACCCCAAATGGAAACAAAATATTGCAAAAAGAAACATTATCTGGAGAAATTGTGAATTTTGTTCTTCCAGATTTTGCAACTCCTGGAAATTGGGTAGTTAAGGCCAAATCCTTAGATGATTTCAAAATAGAAGAAACATTCAATGTGGAGATAGTAAAAGAGATAGAAGTAAAACTTAATGAGCAAAATTTAGAAATTAGAAATATTGGAAATGTAAATTATGATGAATTATTTGAAGTTGAAGTAATCGAAACTGGAGAATATGTAGAAACATTATATATGAGATCTGGCTTAGATCCAGATGAAACAATGTACATTGAATTATATAAAGAAATTCCATCAGGAGAGTATAATATAAATGTAATTAATACTAATCAAACTTTTGATATATCCGTAGTGGATACAAGGAGAGTATTTGATAAGTTTAAGGATTTTTTAGTGGGTGTAACTGGAGAAGTTACTCATTCGTCAGGTAGTTCGCCTTCTTTAACTTCAACTTATGTATTATTTATATTATTTATTGTAGGTGCTTTAAGTTTAAGTTATAGAATAAGATACTCAAAAAAAACAGATAATGAAAGAAAAAGAGATAAAAAAGTTACACAAGGTAGAACTGCAAAATTAAAAGAAAGAATATCTACCCATAAACAAAAATTAAAAAACGGAAAAGAAGAAGATAATATTGCAGACCTTAAAAAAAGAATATTAAGAGATATAGATAAAGCAAAAGTAAAAAGAGGGGACAATTCTTTTGCAGTAAATTCTTTAACTTCTAGAAATAAAGAACCAGTTAAATCAGAAACAAAAGATAAAATAGATATTTTGAGAGAATTGCAACAAGCAAAGGTTGAAGCTAGAAAAGATAAGGATCAACCAAAAAGTAAGATTATTTCAAAAGCTTCAAAAATAGATTTTGACCAACCTTTAACACAATCAGAACAGAAATCAGAAGTAATCCTTCCATCAGAACCAAAGAAAGAAGAGAAAAAAGAAGGAAAGAAATCTGGTTTATTCAGTATGTTTGATTAATTTGTAAAATATTATATCTTTATCTTCTTCATAAGTTTCAAAATCATTTAATAATTTTTTTATTTCATCAATTTTTTCAGATTTTTTCAAAACAGATATGGCGATTTTTTTATTAGTAACTCGTTTAATTTCATTTATTGCTTCTTCATAGTTTTCAACATTTTGGAGTGCAGAAACACTAATTACAGTGTCAAAGCTATTATCTTCAAAAGGTAAGTTTTCAGCTTCACCAAAGAATACATTAGCTCTTGATCTTTTTAACATTCCTTCACTGTTATCTATTCCGGTGTAATCATTAAATAATTCGGAATAAAAGGCAGTTCCACAACCAACATCGAGAATTTTTTCTTCTCCAATATCCAAAAGTTCTATTATTAAATTAACTTTCTTACTTTGTTCTTCTTCATGTAATTCATCATATCCGCTAGCAATTTCATCATAATAGTTCATATCCATTTTAGATAAATCGCAAATTATTTAAATTATCCGATTATTTAAACTTTTAACTGCGGGGATAGTTTAGTGGTTAGAATATGACGTTGCCAACGTTGTGACCCGGGTTCAATCCCCGGTCCTCGCATTTATTCATCTATTCTTTTCAATAGTTTTCCAACTATTTCGGCAACAGTTTCAGGATACCAAAAATTCATAAATCTACTCGGTTCAATTTCTAATATTGTTTTATTGGTTGGGAATAACTTCCGTTTTGGTCCCAAGGCAAGTGATCCATTAAAAACATTTTCAATAGTAATTTTTGGAGCTGGAGAATTCTTTAATGCATTATCAACTGCAGCAAGAAAAGTATCTGGATTAAAGTTTTGCGATAATGCCCTCATAAAATTTTCATCGGCATACTCTCTGATTTTTTCAATATCTTTCATTATTCCATCCTTTGTTTCGCCACGTATCTTAGAAAGGTTAAATGTTTTGAATGTTTTAATAGTATTATATATCAATCTTTTTTCTTCAAATAGTATCATCTTTTTATAATCAAATTCCAATCTTTTCATAAATGGTGCATATTCTTTATTTAAATCGGCAACAATTTTTCTAATTTTATTTTTATTTGTACCCTCATCCTTAAATGTGACTATATCTATTATGCTAGGTATTGCTTTTATTCTTGGAAATGCCCTGTGTAGGAAGACGATAGGATTTCCAGAATCTACATCTGCCCAGAAATTTTGATATATACTAAGTTTATCATAATAATCTCCCTCGTTTTTTGAAACCCACCCATATTTTTTTCTGTAAGAATTTATAGTATCTAGGTCCTCATTTTTAACGAAGGAGTTATAGTTTCCAACTGCTTCATTTAAGGAAGGGATATCTCTATTGAAATCTATTCCCAATATTCTATTTCTGGGCATATTAGAAACTACGAATTTACCTCCAAACTTATTCCAACATTTACTACCTACTGTTTCAGAGTTATCATCTCTAGAAGTAGGGTTTTCCAGTGCTGGTCCAGAATGTGGGGCAACAGTAACAAAATTAGATTTATTATTCTTATAAACAATATATCCTCTTTTAAATCTCATCTCCATAATTTAGAGAATATAAGTATATATTTAAAACTTTCAATAAAAAGATATAAAAACAAACAAATTTAATCAAAATCATGAAAACCCAGAAGTTAGAATTCAAAGATAAATTTATAGAAAGATATTCTGAATTAACAGATCTAAAAATATATGAAAAATTTAGTTGTATGGCAGTAAGAAAATCATTCAGAGTAAATACTTTAAAAGCAAAAGTTCCTGAAGTTAAGAAAAGACTTGAGAAAATATTTGAATTAGGGCCAATTCCTTGGTGTAAGGAAGGTTTTTTTATTAAAGATACTAAGAAAATAGCAGTTGGAAATTTAAAAGAATACATGTTAGGTTACATTTACATACAAGAGGCTTCTTCAATGATTCCTCCGTTAGTCTTAAGTCCAAAACCTGGAGATTTTGTTCTAGATATGGCGGCATCACCTGGATCAAAAACAACTCAGATGGCTGCAATGATGGGAAATAAAGGATTATTAGTAGCTAATGATATTAAGATAGATAGGATGAAATCCTTATCTGCAAATATTCAAAGGTGTGGAATAAATAATGTAGTAATGACTATGAGGGAGGGTAGATTTTTCAAAGGGTTGCAATTTGATAAAATTTTGCTCGATGCTCCATGTTCAGGTACTGGAACTTTAAGAAAATCTCCATATACTCTCCAAACTTGGAACCCAATTGCAGTAAAAAGAGTTGCAGGAACACAAAAGCAACTTATTCGGACAGCATTCAATAATTTGAAGTCTGGTGGGACTCTAGTTTATTCCACTTG
Organism: Candidatus Woesearchaeota archaeon; assembly: GCA_964617925.1. GTDB lineage: Archaea > Nanobdellota > Nanobdellia > SCGC-AAA011-G17 > PNOQ01 > JABHIB01. Next base: position 5,003 of record CAZTYO010000016.1, on the reverse strand, counting down.
TACTTTGGAACCAGAAGAAAATGAAGGAGTGATAAATTATTTACTTAAAAATTTTCCAGATGCAAAAGTACAGAAAATAAATTTAAACATAAAAACAAGTGAGCCGGTATTAAAATTTGATGGAAAGGAGTATGATAAATCTATAAAAAAATGTTTAAGAATTTGGCCACAAGATAACAGTACTGATGGATTTTTTGTTGCAAAGATCAAGAAAATTTAAAACCCACTTTCAAGGTTTTCAATATCCTTCTCAGAGTCTATATCTTCTTCAATATCTGAGGAATAGAGTTCGATAAGTTTAAAGTTAGTTCCAAGTATTTCTGAAGCTTTATGTTCAATATCTTTTATAGATAATTTTTTATTAAAATATTTTTTTCTAAATTCTGGTCCAAGATGTTTCCATGCAGTTATCATATTTTGGGGCAACATTAATTTTCTAATGTTATATCCTATATCTACCAAGTATTTATTCATTATCTTATTTGGATTGGCATAAATAAGATTTCCAATTCTAAATCCTCTCCTACCATTGGAATCTAATAATTTGTCTTGAAGATTCGTTTTACGATTATCTATAAGTTTTAGGGGTGGCCTGTTATTTCCAGTAAGAGTATTTTCCCATCCAACTATTGGAAAATAAACATCATGATTTCCGTAACACCTTTTTAAAAAATCTTCAATGGAAAAAGAAGTAAGTTTTGGTATATCTGAAGCCAAAAATAATGCATGTTTATTTGTATTGCAATTTTCATATGCTAAGATAGCATTTTCAAGAATGCTCCCCTTTTGTTGAACTACTGTTATATCCTTATAGTAGCCTTGTTTTTCAAGAAAGTTTTCAATTCTATTTTTCTCACCAACTATAGTTATGTCTTCAATTGATGGAGATCCTTCTGCAGCAGAAATTACATAATGCAATAGGGGATATTTCTCTGTATCTCTAGAAATTCTAACTTTTTTTAATGGTTTGTAACCCCTACCATATAAATGATCATCAGAATAATAATTATCAATTTCTTTTTTTATTAAGAAATCCTTTAAACTTCTCTTAACTTTTCCTCCTGCCATGATGATTGCTTTTGCCATTTTTAATTTGTGTTATCACTAGAGAAATATAGCATAGTAAAAATACTATAATATCATATGTTTTGTTACGATAATCTTTATAAACCTTAGGAATGGCCTTTTCATATCCTAATTAGGAGGTATTTATGATGGAAGAAAATTATCAAGAAGAAAATACAGAGGAAGTAAAAGAAGATTCAACTGAAGAAGATTCAGAAGAAGAACCTGAACCTGAAGAAACTGCTGAAGAAGATTCAACTGAAGAAGATTCAGAAGAAGAACCTGAACCTGAAGAAACTGC
>CAZTYO010000016.1:0-3537 GCA_964617925.1 Candidatus Woesearchaeota archaeon | reverse complement strand
TGAAGGAGATTCAGAAGAAGAATAATTTTAATATTTTATTTTTTATTTATTCCCGGTGCTTCCAAAGCCCGAGGAATTTCTATTTGTTTTATCAAGAGAACTAGATTCTACTATTTCAACTCTATGTATAGGTTGGATTAACATTTGTGCAATTCTCATATTCTTTTCAATATTAAAATCAGTATCGCCCAGATTTTTTAGAACTATTCCTACTTCGCCCCTATATCCAGAATCAATGACCCCTGCAAGAACATGTAAACCATGCTTATGTGCATGTCCGCTTCTATCCCAGATTAAACCAACCTTATTTTTTGGAATTGCAACTTTTATTCCAGTTTTAATTGTTTTTCTTTCTCCGACTTTTAGGATTGTTTCCTCGGAAGATCTTAAATCAATGCCTGCATCATCCTCATGAGAATATGCGGGCATTTCAATATCTTTATTTATTCTTTCTATTTCCATCTTTCAATTTACCTATCTTCTCTTCAAATGATTCTAATCCTTCAAAATTTTCATGGATTGAAGCGAATCTAAGATATGCTACTTTATCAATTTTTTTTAATTTGTTTAGAACAACCTTTCCAATTATACTGCTTTGTATCTCTGGAGTGTCATTGCTTCTTATTTCTTTTTTTATTCCTTCAATTAAATTATCAAATTTTATATCTTCAATTGGCCTATTCTTACACGCATTTTTTAAAGAGTTTAATAGTTTTAAAGAATCAAATAATTCTTTTTTCCCATCTTTTTTTATTATTTTCAGATTAAGTTCTGCAAATTGTTCATAAGTAGTAAATCTTTTAGAACAATTTAGACATTCTCTCCTCCTTCTTATTTTATCTCCGGGGCTAGTTCGTTTATCAATCACCTTCAAACGTCCAGAATTGCAAAATTGGCATCTCATTTTTATAAAATATACAATATGTTGTATACCTTTACATTTAAAACACAATATATAAAGATTTGTATGATTTATTATAATAAAATATTACAATAACCTTTATAAATTACCGAATGTAAAATAAGCACATGAAAAGAGGAATCATAATATTCTCATTAGCATTAGTTTTAGTATTGTCTGCTCCAGTAAATGCATATTCATTTCAAGATTTTTGGGATGATTTTACTGGATTTTTTGATAATTTAATAACTGGTGCAGCAGGAGTATGTGTATATGATTGTATTGACGGCGTATCTTGCCCTTCTGGATATGTTGGTGAATCTGGGATTTGTCCGTGTGATGATCCTGATAATTGTGAAGATACGGTTTGTTGTAGAGAAATAGTATGTGGAGATGATTTAATTGAAGGAGATGAAGAGTGTGATCCTCCGGAGGACGAATGTACTCCAGGATATGCTGATAAGTGCGAGTATTGTAATTCCAATTGTGATATTAAAACAGTAACTGGTGCATTTTGTGGAGACGGAACTTGTGATATTGGAAAAGAAGATCCAAATTCCTGTTTGTCAGATTGTTCTGTTGGTGGAGGTCAAGGAGGAGATGACGAAGATGAACCAGACTTAGGATCAAGTGAAGAAGAAGATTCAGAAATAATTGAAAATGATTGTGGAGATGGAATCTGTGATAAAGATGAAGATTGTGATTCTTGTCCAAAAGATTGTGATTCTTGTCCAAAAGATTGTGAAAAATGTGAAACTGAAATCGACAGTGAGGTTCAATTGTCTCCAAGGGAAGCAACTCTACAAATGCTAAAAAAGAGTGGATTAGATGAAAAGGAGATAAAATTTATAGAAAAAATAGAAGATTCATTAAAACCTCTATTAATATTTCAACAAAATGGCAGCAAGTTGTTATTAAGTAAATTATTAACAAAAAAAGAAGATGTTGTAGTAACAGTTGAAAAAACTGAAAACAATAAAGAAAAATCAACAAAGATTTTATTCAATAAAGAATTAAAAGATAACAAAGTTTTTAAATCGCCAGACAAAAGTTTGGCAGAATTAACAGTTTCAAGAAAGGAGAATGATTTACCAAAAGTATTATTAAAACTTTTCACAATATTTTAATATGGAAATTCTAAAAGAAATACTTCCAGGAAAAACTGAAAAAAAAGAACTAAAAGAGGAAGTAAATAGTTTTTTAAAAAAATTCAAAAAATTAAAAGATATAAAATTTATAGTTGGAGGATCATACGCAAAGAATACTTGGTTATCTGGTAATGATGATGTTGATATTTTTGCAAAATTTAATTATAAAAAATATAAAGATAAAGATATTTCAAAAGAATTAAAGAAAATTTTATCAAAACATTACAAACCCTCAACAGTGCACGGTTCAAGAGATTATTTTCATATAAAAGGAAAGAGTACTACCATAGAAGTAGTACCAGTTTTAGATATCAAGAAACCACAACAAGCAATAAATGTGACTGATGTTTCTCCATTACATACTAATTACATAAAAAAACACACAAACAAAAAACTTCAAAATGAAATAAGAATATTTAAAAAATTTTGTAAGGCAAATAAGTTATATGGGGCTGAAAGTTACATAAAAGGATTTTCCGGGTATGTTTTAGAAATTTTGATAACGCACTACAAATCATTTGATAAATTAATAAAAGATGTAAGAAAATGGGAAGATAAGACTGTTTTAGATCCTGGAAATTTTTACAAATCAAAAAACAAAATTTTGAATGAATTAAATCCTTCAAAAAAAGAATCTCCTTTAATCTTAATTGATCCGGTTCAACCAGATAGAAATGCGGCGGCTGCCCTAGGTAAAAAAGTTTTCAATAAATTAATTTCATTAGCCAAACTTTATGATGGTTCAGAAATATTTTTCAAAGAACTGGAAGTTAATTTAAAAGATCTAAAAAATTACATAATATTAAAGGCAACGCCACTAACAGGAAAAAAAGATATAGTTGGATCCAAGCTTCTAAAGACATTAGAAAAAATAAAGAAACAACTCGAATTAAATGATTTTGAAGTTTCAGATTATGGTTGGAAATGGGAAAAAAATGCATATTTTTGGTTTAAGATAGATAAATTAAGTAAAACAAAAAAACATCTTGGACCTTCTTTAACTCAAAAGCAACATCTCAGACCTTTCAAGAATCGTTGGAAAGATTATAAAATCAAACAAGAGGATGGCAGGTTGGTTGTAACAATAAAAAGAGAATTTACAGAGCCAATAGGATTTATAAAACACATAATCAAGGAAAAAGACATAAAAAAGGGAGCAAAGTCATTAGAATTTTACAAATAAAACCATTTATAAAGGAAGAATTAGTTTTAATTTTATGAAAAGAGATATACCAGAACAAGTAAGAGAGAAATTAGAAGATCTAATTTGTGGAAAAACAGAATACATAAAGATTAAATCATATAATTTAAGATTTAGAGATAAAAGATATGAAGTAATAATGTATAATGAAGAAAGGTTTTCACAATCTGTAGTATATAACATAACAGAAGAACAATTAGAAAAATACAAGTCATTATATAAATTAATTTAACCGGCTTTGCACATTAATTAAGCCTCACATCGTGTTACCTCCATTTTTGCACATT
>CAZTYO010000015.1:0-13820 GCA_964617925.1 Candidatus Woesearchaeota archaeon | reverse complement strand
AAAACAGCTATTTATTGTGCAGATTGGTTTAGAGATTATTTAATGTGCAAAGCCTTTCTTTAGGAAAAGTTTAAATAGTATTTTTTTAATATTCTAATAATAAAAGAGGTAACTATGAATATTTTAGAGATAGTGGCAGAATTGCCTGCAACTTTATTAATCGACATAAGTTTAGTAATTATAATAGCCACAATTATAGCATTTATTACAAAATTGTTTAGGCAACCACTAATTCCAGCATATATCTTAACTGGTGTATTGCTTGGCCCAATCGGGTTTGGATTAATAAAAGATGCAACTTCAATTCAAGCAATCTCTGAATTTGGAATAGCATTTCTTTTATTCGTTGTAGGATTAGAGATTAATCTGAAAAGATTGAAATACGTTGGTCCGGTTGCAATGATTGGAGGAATCCTTCAAGTTATCTTAACTTATTTATTTGCATATGCAATTTCTATAAAAATAGGGTTTGCAGATTTCGAAGCAGTAATTTTAGGTCTGGTAGTTGCATTTAGCAGTACTATGGTAGTAATCAAATTATTATCCGATGCTGAAGAGATGGATACTCTCCATGGAAAGATAGTATTGGGTATTTTATTAATTCAAGATATTTTAGTAATCTTAGCTTTATCTTTATTAACAACAATAGGAAGTTTATCTTTTGTTCCAACATTAATTGGAATAGCTATGTTAAAAGGGGGAGCCTTATTCTTCCTTGGATTTTTTTCAAGTAGATATGTTTTTCCACCAATTTTCAAATTTGCAGCAAAGAACCAAGAATTATTATTCTTATCTTCAATAACCACCTTGTTCATTTTTTCAATTCTTGCACACCTAATGGAATTCTCAATAGCAATTGGTGCATTTATTGCAGGATTATCTATGGCTAACCTACCTTATCGTACAGATATAGTAGGAAAGATAAAACCATTAAGGACCTTTTTTGCAACAATTTTCTTTGTATCTTTGGGTATGCAATTAGTAATAACTTATACTCCAAACCTTTTCAAAGTTGTGGGAGTATTATTGGCTGCAGTTTTATTTTTAAAACCATTAATAATTTATACTATAATAACATTTTTTGGATATGAAAAAAGAACTTCTTTCTTGACTGGGTTAAGTTTGGGACAAGTAAGTGAGTTCTCTTTGATTATAATTTCTCTTCCGATTGTTTTGTCAAATGTTTCTGCCGAATTATTTTCAATAATAATTTTATTGGCAGCAATTTCTATGACTATTACTTCATATATGTTAGAATTTAAAGAAGCAATATATTCAATTTTCTCACCGGTGTTAGGGATTATTTCAAGATTAAGATTGCCGGTAGAAAGAAAGAAAATGGATTATAATTCAAAAAGAAAAGATTACAACGTAGTTTTAATTGGAAAACATAGGATGGGTTCAATCTTATTCAATTCTTTAAAAAAGATGAAAAAGAAAATATTAGTAATAGATTACAATCCAGATACCATTAGGGACCTCATAGGTAAACGAGAGGCATGTATGTATGGAGACATAGCAACAAAAGAAGTACTAGAAACTATAAATTTGAAAAAAACAAAGTTAATAATTTCTACGATTCCTTCCGAAAAAGATAATCTTTTCTTAATTAATCATGTAAAACAAATAAGTCCAAAAACAAAAGTATTTGTAACTTCAAATCATTTACATCAGGCAAAAAAATTATATAAGGCAGGAGCAGATTATGTAATCTTGCCTCAAATATTAAGTGGTGAAAAAGTATCATTAATATTAAAGAAAGTAATAGAAAATAAAGAATATTCTAATTCACTAAAAAAACGTCATAGAAAACATATAGATGAATTAATTTGAATGGCGCCACCCGGATTTGAACCGGGGATCTCCGCCGCATGAGAGCGGCGTATTAACCAGGCTATACTATGGCGCCATATAAAAAAGAAGATAAATTTTATTTTAAAAAGCTTTGTATTTTCTTTTGTAATTCAATAACCTCAGTATCAGAAAGTTCAATTGAAGGCCAATCAAATATAAGTCCATCTCCCTTATTTCTTGGGATTACATGATAATGAACATGTGGAACAATTTGGCCACCTTCAGGCTTATTATTTTGGTTTACATTATATCCTTCATTAAATTTTAAGATAACTTTAGCTATTTTTTGAGTTGTTTTTAGTACAGCATTAGCAGTTTTTTCATCCATCTCATCCATAGTTTCAAAATGTTTCTTTGGAATAACTAATATATGTCCCTTAGAAACTGGGTGTAAATCTAAAAATGCAAACGTTTCTTTATCTTCATAAACTTTGGTTGCAGGTGCGTCCCCTTTCAATATTTTACAAAATATACAATCTTTCATTTTATTCTCCAAATGGACCTGCCGAGAATCGAACTCGGATCTCAAGACTGCCAGCCTTGTGTGATACCACTACACTACAAGCCCTTAACCCTTTATTACCCCAAGTGGTTTTAATCTAGCAACCTTTTTTCCGATTCCTACTTCGTCAGATACTCTAACCACTTCATCAACATCTTTGTAAACTCCAGGAGCTTCTTCGCTTATTCCCTTATATGATGCAGATTTTATATAAATTTTATTTTTTTCTAATTCTTTAACCACCTCATTTGCCTTAAATGTTTTATTTGCTTCATGCCTAGACATAATTCTCCCGGCACCATGAGGAGTACTCGAAAAGGTTTCATTCATTGCTTTATCGGTTCCAACTAGTACATATGAAGATGTTCCCATGCTTCCAGGTAATATTACTGGTTGTCCAATTTTTCTATACTTTTTTGGGACTTCTTTGTGATTAGGTCCAAATGCTCTAGTAGCTCCTTTTCTATGGACATAAACTTTCTTTTTCTTTCCATTTATTTCATATTCTTCCACTTTTGCAATATTGTGTGCGACATCATATAGTAGGTCTAATTTGCCCATATTTCCAAAAAGTTTGGAGAATGATTTCCTAGTTTGGAATGAGATTAATTGCCTATTTGTCCAACCAAAGTTAGCAGCAGCACTCATAGCACTAAGATAGTCTTTTGCTATTTTTGAATCAGTTGGCGCATAAGCAAGATCTTTTTCTGGTAGTGCATTAACAACTTCTTCGAATTCATCCTCTATTTTACGAAGATAATCACTACATACTTGATGGCCAAGTCCCCTGCTTCCAGAATGAATCATAACAAATATTTGACCCTCTTTTTTAATTCCAAAGGTTTTAGCAATTTCAGTATCATAAATTTCATCAACATATTGAATTTCAACAAAATGGTTTCCTGCACCTAAAGTTCCAAGTTGTTTTCTGCCTCTTGATTTTGCTCTTTGACTAACTTTTGAGGCTTCTGCAGTACTCATATATCCATTTTCTTCACACCTATCTAAATCTTCTTTCAATGCATAGTTATTTTTCAATGCCCAATCTAGTCCAGTATTAAGAACATCATCTAATTCATCATTATCTAATCTAAGTTCAGAATTTTTTCCAACTCCACAAGGAATATTTTCAAAAAGAGTATCTAACAATTCTTTTATTTTGGGTTCAACATCTTTTTTATTTAGGTTTGAAGTCATCAATCTAACTCCACAATTTATATCAAATCCAATTCCTCCTGGACTAATGCATCCATTTTCAGCATCAAATGCTGCAACTCCACCAACAGAAAAACCATATCCTAAGTGGGCATCACTCATCATAATGCTTTGTTTTTGTATTCCGGGCATACAAGCAACATTAATTCCTTGTTGGATTGAATCATCTTCTTTTATTTTTTCTAATATTTTCTCAGAAGCAAAGATTTTTAGTGGAACATTCATACACCCTCCTTTATCTATTTGGTAAACATTTTTTTCAATTTTCCTAATTTTTTTGTCCCACTTATTTGTCATATTATATATCTACAACTACTGTTGCTTCGTAGCCTTTATTAGTTTTATTAATGCTCATATCATTATAAGTAACTGCTTTTATATCTCCACTTAATTCATAATTAATTAATTTATCGCCTTCAACAATAGCAGTTAACTCAAATTTTTCATTAATTTCAATTTTTTTAATATCATAAATAAACATATCTTCAGTTTCAAGTAAAAATAATAATTCTTCTAAAAAATCATAAAGAAGAGCCTCGAGATTTTTTGCATTTATCTTTATTTTTTTAGTTTTAGTAACTTCAACCTTCTCAGTTTTACCAAGTATATTAAACATTGCAAGTGCAGAGTTTCTAAAAACTTCTTCAAGATCCTTACCAAACGCTACAAATTTAGCATCTGCAGTATGACTTAAATATTTATATTTCATTACAAAACTTATTTATACTACCATTTTTATATCTTGCTATGAATGGAATATCTAAAAGAGAAAAAGAATTACCTGATGCGATGATTGGAAGATTACAAAAAATTGCATCGGAGTCAAAAGACATAATATCATTAAGTATTGGGGAGCCAGATTTTAAAACTCCTAAGCCATTATTAAATCATGCAAAAAAAGTAATAAATAACTATACTCATTATTCTCCTGCAGAAGGTTACACCGAATTAAGGGAGGCAATTTCAAATAAATTAAAGAAAGAAAATAGAATAAGAGTATCAAAAGAGAATATAACAGTAACTGCAGGATCACAAGCAGGATTATTCGCTGCTTTATTATCTACCCTAGACCCTAGGGATGAAGTTATTTTACCTAATCCTTCATATCTGGGTTATTTGCCTGCAATAGATTTAGTTTCTGCAATTCCAAAATATGTAAATGTTGAACAAGAGAATAAATTTGAGATAAATTCTGATGATATTAAAAAAATTGCAAATAAAAAAAGAACAAAGGTATTAATTTTAAATTCTCCTTCAAATCCAACTGGGTCAATATTAAAAAAGAAAATATTAGAAGAACTAGCAGATATTGCTATAGAAAAAGATATTTATATTTTTTCAGATGAGGTATATGAAAAATTAACTTATGGAAAAAAACATATCTCAATGGGTTCACTCAATGGAATGGAGAATAATGTTGTAACTTTTCAAACATTTTCAAAAAGTTTTGCAATGGCAGGTTTTAGATTAGGTTATGTTGCAGGACCTAGAAAATTAATGAATGCAATAGGAAAGGTTTCTCATTATACAAATATCTGTGCCCCCTCAGTTTCTCAAAGAATGGGAATTGAAGCATTAAAATTGTCAAATAAATATTTGAATAACATGTTAAAAGAATATAATAAAAGAAGAGTATACTTAGTAAATAGATTAAATAAAATGGATCTAGAAACAGTTATGCCAGATGGGGCATTTTATGCTTTTTCAAAAATTCCTCAAAAAAATTCTGTAAACTTTGCTAAAAAATTATTAAATGAAGCAAAAGTTGCTGTTGTTCCAGGTTCAGAATTTGGAAGAAATGGGGAAGGATTCATAAGATTTAGTTATGCTACAGATTTTAAATTAATAAAAAAAGCAATGGAAAGGTTAGAGAATTATTTAGGTTAATCACTTTTTATCTTCTTTATCTTTTATTGGGTTGGCCCTATTCCTTCCACCTTTCTTATATACATTATATTTCCTTTTAGCTTTTTTATCGCCTTTAGATTTTCTATTAGAATCCACATTTGCCATTTATATCAACTCCACAATTTTTGCAACCTTGCCAGTATTTGATATTTTAACTTTGTCGCCAGGTTTTAAATTAATAAGTTTTGGATTATTATCTGCACATAAAAATGCTTCACCACGAATTAATTCAAAATTAATCATTCCTTTTTTTAATATTTTTGTAGCAATTTTTTTTGTAATGTTGTTCATTGCAACCCCTATCCCTCTATTAAATGGTTTACCAGTTATGGAATTAAAATAACCAGTTGATCCAAAAGGTGAACTAACTACAATTCCATCACCAATTAAATTATCATATTTTTTATTTCCTACCTTAGCTGAAAATCTTATTCCAGAATTAGGAATTTTATTTCTTATGCAAATATCATTAACTGCAAATAATCTTTTTCCATTAAATAAAACTTTTAATTTTTTTTCTTTCACAAATTTAAATTCATGATTTTCAAGTTTGGCGACAATTCGTTTTAATGATTTGATACTATATCTATCACATCTATTGCAAATACTATCGCTACGAATTATAATTTTCGGAATTCCAGGATATTTTCTCTCTGTATATAAGAAAGTTCCATCCCCACCAAGGCAAAAAATTACATTTGGACTAAATCTAGAGTATTTAATATCTGTATCTCTAAGAAAATCTTTCAATAATTCAATATTCTTTTTTTCCTTACTAACTGCAAATACTTTCATATTGCAAAAATAACTTTTAGTTTTATAAAGTTTATGGTATAAAATAAAAAAATAGAAAAGAGTAAGTTTACTCTTTTTTTAATAAAATATCATTTATTACTTTTTCAAATCCTTTTTTTGGAAGTGCCCCCTGTAACATTTGAGGTTTACCTTCCATTGGAACAAATAATAAAGACGGAATGCTCATAATTCCGAAGGCTCCTGCCAATTCTTTTTCTTCTTCTGTATTAACCTTATATATCTTTATTTTTCCTTCATAGTCTTTGGCCAATTCATCAAGAACAGGTGCAATCATCTTACAAGGTCCACACCAATCAGCATAAAAATCAATTATTGCTGGAAGTTTTCCCTCATATTTCCATTCTTTCTTGCTCTCAAAGTCAAATATCTTTTCTTTAAAATTTTCTTTTGTTAAATTTTCTACCATTTTTATTTCTCCTATTTCCAATCTATGGAAACATTTGCCTTATCACCCTGAATATATCTGTAAACTTCTAATCCTGCTTTTGCACCTTCCCCTGCAGAAATAATTGTCTGTTTAAAAGGAACAGTAGTTACATCTCCTGCTGCAAAAATGCCAGGCATTGAAGTTCTACATCTATCGTCTACTTTTATTTCTCCAATTCCATTAAGATTAATAATCTTCTTAACAAAATCAGTTTTTAATTCATATCCTATTTCAATGAAAACTCCATCGACTTTCAGCTCTTTTTCTTCATTAGTTTTTACATTTTCAACAATTAATTTTTCAACAATTTGTTCACCAGAAACTTCCTTGGGAACACTATCTAGGACAATTTCTATTTTTTTAGACTTATTTATTTTATCCACTGTAATCTCATCTCCCCTAAACTTATCTCTTCTATGAACCAAGTATATTTTATCTGCGAATTTTTCTAAAAGAATTGTTGCATCCATGGCAGAGTTTCCACCACCAATAACTGCTACCGTTTTTTTATTAAAAAATGCAGCATCACAAGTAGCACAAGTTGAGACCCCTCTTCCTAAAAATTTAGATTCTCCTGGAATACCTAACTTTCTTGCAGTCTTTCCAGATGCTAAAATAACTGTTTTACTTTCATAAGTTTCACCATTGGATAAGTTTAATTGAAAATTATTAGAAGTTGTTTTAATAATTTTATCTACTTCTCCAAAAATAAATTCAGATCCAAATTTATCTGCTTGTTCTCTGAATTTCATCATTAAATCTGCACCAGGCATTGGATCAACACCAGGATAATTTTCAATATTATCTGTTAACAAAGTTTGTCCTCCAACATCAACAGTGATTATTCCAGTTTTGAGTTTTTTTCTTCCAGTGTATAGGGCCGCAGTTAGTCCTGCAGCTCCACCTCCGATAATTAAGACATCATACATTTTTACTAGCTGTCTCCACTCTTTCCTTGGCTATTTCCATAGATGCATCCCTTGGATTTATGTTCCTTTCCCTAGATCTCTTCAACATTTCTAAGGTATTTGCCGTAATTTTTTCTTCAACAATCTCAAACATCTTATCTGGTGTTCCTTCAATAGTTTCAACATAAGATGAAATAACTCCACCTGCATTTGCAACAAAGTCTGGAATAACTAATATTCCTTTTTTGTGAAATTCTTCTTCTATTCCTTCAGTAATTGGAAGGTTAGAACCACAAGATATTATCTTTGCTTTTATTGAATTTTTATTTTCATCAGTTATCAAATTTGGAATTGCTGCAGGAATCAAAATTTCTACATCTAATGCTAATAATTCTTTAGATTCTAATTTTTCTCCATCTTCATAATTAATAACTGATCCAGTTTTTTCCTTTACTTTCATTAAATTTTCATAATTTAATCCTTCTTTGTTATAAATAGTTCCTTTAGAATCTGAAACTCCTACAACTTTAATTCCTTTCTCTGTTAAAAATTTCATTAAGAAAGTTCCAACATTACCAAATCCTTCGATTGCCACACTTATTTCATCGTGTTTTAATCCAAGATGCTCAATAGCAACTAAAGTAGAATGATAAACTCCAAAACCTGTACTTCCAAGTTCATGAGGTAATCCTCCCATTTCAGCAGGTTTACCCGTACAAGATTTTTTATCTCCATTAGCATTAGCAAAAACTTCCATTTCATGTTCTGCCATATTCATATCAGGTCCAGCAATATATCCTGCCGGTGCAAGTCTTTTTATCGCTTTAGAAAATGCTGCGACAATTGAATCCTTTTCTTCTTGGCTAATCTTTCTATCGTCTGCAATAATGCCAGATTTTGCCCCACCAAATGGAATATCTGCCAATGCATTTTTCCAAGTCATAGTCTCAGCTAATCTATAAACTTCCTCAACATCTACAGTCGGAGTCATTCTTATGCCTCCTTTTCCAGGTCCAAGGGAAGTATTATGTACTACCGTAATCCCTTTCATTCCAGTTTTAGGATCATATACTTGTATTATCTTTTCTGGTCCAAATTTATCATATTTTATTTTCATTCTATTCTCCTTAGAAACTAACCATATCTTCTGGTTCGAAATATTTTTTTTTGTGTTTACATGACGGACATTCATCTAATGGCTCAGTATCTTCATGAATATATCCACATTTGCTACATTTCCATTTTACTGGTTCTTCTCTTTTGTATACTGTACTTTCTTCGATCATCTTTAGAAGTTTTTTATATCTCTCTTCATGATGTTTTTCAGTTTTACCAATATCCTCAAATAGTTTTGCAGCTTCTTCATTTCCTTCTTCTCTAGCTTCTTTTGCAAAGGTAGGATACATATTTTCAGTTTCATAATGTTCTTCTTCAATTGCAGCCTTCAAATTAGTTTTAGTATCGTTAATTCCATTTAATAATTTAAACTCATCTTTAGCATGTTGCATCTCATTAGCTGCAGTTTCTTCAAAAACTTTTGAGATGTAATTATATCCTTCTTTTTTTGCAACTTTAGCAAAATAAGTATATTTATTTCTCGCCTGACTTTCGCCTGCAAATGCGGCTTTCAAATTTTTTTCTGTTTTAGTTTCCATTTTTATTTTTCCTTAACACGAATTTAAGTTATATTTTTCAGTATGTTTTTTTACAGCTTTTAGAATTGGTTCAATAGTGTCTTTGTTTAATGAGTAGATCCTTTGTTTTCCCTCTTGCTTTACTGTAACAAATCCATTTTTTTCTAAACATTGCAAATTGTGACTTATCCTGCTTTGTTCCATATCTAATTCTGATATTAATTGACTAACATTTTTCGGATTATCCTTTAGACTTAATACAATACTTAACCTTGTATCGTTGCACAAGGCTTTAAAAAATCCCATATATGTTAAATCAATCATATGATGTATGTATCATATGTTATATATAAATGTTTCTATATCTTTTTTTTCTTTAATAATAAAGAATTCATAACTACACTTACAGAACTCATAGCCATTGCTCCACCTGCTAACATCGGATTCAATAACCAACCAGTAAACGGATATAAAACTCCTGCAGCAATCGGAATTCCCATTGAATTATAAAACAAAGCCCAGAACATATTCTGACGAATTTTAGACATTGTAATCTTACTTAATTTTATTGCTTTGGGAATATCTCTTAAGTCATTTTTCATTAGAACAATATTCCCAGTTTCCATAGCAACATCTGTTCCAGATCCCATTGCAATGCCTATATCTGCTTGAGCTAAAGCAGGAGCGTCATTAACACCATCTCCTACCATTGCCACAATCCCATGTCTTTGTAGTTTTTTCACATATTTGGCCTTATCTTTTGGCAGAACACCAGCAAAAACATTTTTTATCCCAGCAATTTTAGCAATTGCATGAGCAGTATTCTTATTATCACCCGTAATCATATAAACTCTAATACCCAATTTTTCCAAAGACTTTACGGCACTAGCAGAAGTCTCTTTTATTGTATCTGCAACAGCAATCAACCCGATTAGCTTCCTATTTTCTGCTAGATACATAACAGTTTTACCTTCTTTTTCTAAATTGCTAGCATCGTTTTCAACTTTAACTTTAAGATCATTCATAAGCTTAAGATTTCCAAAATAATATTTTTTCTTACCAATATTAGAACTTATTCCATGTCCTGGAATTGATTCAAAATTAGAAACATTACTTAATGTAATTCTATCGATTTTGGCCTTTTCAACAATTGCCTCTCCAAGTGGATGTTCAGAGTTTTTTTCCATACTAGCAGTAATATTTAATATATCTTCATTACTAAAAGAAATTATATCTGTAACTTCTGGGACTCCCTTAGTTATAGTTCCAGTTTTATCAAAAATTAAATATTTCAATTTATGTGCAGTTTCCAATGAATCTCCACCTTTAATCAATATACCATTTTTAGCACCCTTTCCAGTACCAACCATTATTGCAGTGGGTGTAGCCAAACCAAGAGCACACGGACATGCAATAACAAGAACTGCTACAGCGGTAATCATAGCAAAAGAAAGTTCAGCATCAAAAAGATAATACCAACTAGAAAATGTTAGAATTGAAATTAAAATAACTACTGGAACAAAATAAGCAGAAACATTATCTGCAAACCTTTGTATTGGTGCTTTTTTACCTTGGGCATCTTCAATTAATTTAATTATGCCTGCTAAAGTAGTATTTTTTCCAATTTTTGTAGCTTTAAATTTAAAAGCTCCCTGTTTATTTATAGTTCCACCAATAACATTATCATTAACTTTTTTATCTATAGGAATACTTTCTCCAGTGATCATAGATTCATTAACACTAGAATATCCTTCAACTATTACCCCATCAACAGGAATTTTTCCGCCAGGTTTAACTAAAATGATGTCATTTAATTCTATTTCAGATATTTTTATTACAATCTCTTTTCCATTTCTAATAACTGTCGCTTTTTTTGGAGCAAGATGCATTAATTTTTTTATGGCCTCAGAAGTTTTTCCTTTAGCTTTAGCTTCTAAATACTTACCAAATATAACTAAAGTAATCAGTACAGCAGATGCCTCAAAATACTGATGTCCATTTCCAGACAAAACAACATATACACTAAAGAAATATGCTGCACTAGTACCTAAAGCAATCAAAGTATCCATATTGGCAGACTTATTTTTCAAAGCTGCCCAAGTTCCCTTGTAAAATTGTAATCCAATGTAAAACTGAACTGGGGTTGCTAAAATCCACAAAACATAATCTTGGTAAGGTATTGGATTTTTCATAAAAATCATGCCTAGAATAAATGCAGGAATTGCAAATATTGATGAAATCAATAATTTTTCTCGTAAATTAGAAATTTCTTTCTTTTCTTTTTGTTCTTGTTTTTTTCTATCTTTTCCTATCTCTGCAGAATATCCAAGATCTTTAATTTTTTGGATAAAATCTTTTTCATCAATTTTTAATTCATCATACTCTATATTTGCATTAGCAGTAGAAAAATTAACGTTAGATGTTTTTACACCATCTATTTTTTTAAGAGCTTTTTCTATTAAAGTAGAACAACTTGCACAATGCATTCCAGAAACATTTAATCTAATTTTTTTCATTTTGTTATTAGTTTATTAAATTATAGAAATCTATCTTCCCCCTCCACAACCACATCCACCGCCACTAGCACCACAAGAACCTCCCGAAGAAGGAGCAATTGTGTTTTCTAATTCAGTTGGCGAAACATTAGCTAAATCATCAACAATAATAAATGTACCAGGTATCATGCCCATCCAACAACTCCATGAAACAGTTCCACTTTCAGTCGGTGTAAACTCTATTGTTTTTTTACCTGGAGTCACATCGAATTCTAAATTATATTTTGGAACCTGTATTGCATTATTACATCCAGTTATTTCAACACCATTTACTATCCATCTAACTGGTAAATCTTTTTGTAATACAAATTTATTTGGCGACCACCCACTATAGAGAACATCCATATTAATTTCTTGATATCCATCTTTTAAGACTGCAACTTCATTAGCAGGTAAATCATCATAGTTGGATCCAACTGCATTTCCAGTGATTAAACTATTTGCATCATATCCGCTTCCAGTCAAAGCAATTCCCCTATTCATCATAACTGCACCAAGTATAATGATAACAACTGCAGAAACTTTCAGAATTTTTTTAGTAGATTTTGAACTAATTACAGAAGTAACAAATCCGAATCCTATCAATACAGGAAGTGTTCCTAAACCAAATGCTGCCAAACTTAAAGCACCATCAATCATACTCCCAGTTCCAGCAGCATAAATATACATTGCTTGTAATGGTCCACATGCAATAAGTAAACTATTCAGTAATCCTATTTTAAAAGGATTTTTGGAGCTGTGTGATTCGGCAGCACATTTATTCAAAAATTTTGGAGTTTTAAGTCTAAATTTTTTCAATGCAGGGAGTATATTCAACATATTTAATCCAAAGATTACTAAAAATAGTCCTGCGAATACAGCTACATATCCTCTTAGTTGAGGAGTAAATGCTATGAAAGATCCAAATAAACCAAATAAACCTCCAATTGCAGCATATCCAATTGTTTTACCTGTCCCATATTCAAGATGCGATTTCCACTTACTTTTAGATTTGGTTGCATAAGAGATCACGAATCCTCCACACATACCAATACAATGGAATCCAGTTAATAATCCCAAAAAGAATAATATAACTAAAGATACTTCTTTTGTTAAATCTGGGAAGAAATCAAAACCAATAGTACTTTTTACAATTAAATAAGATCCAAATAAAAAGAAAGCTATTCCTATAGCCCAAAGGTACATTTTGTTTTTTTTTGGTTTAGTTAAGTTAGGGATATATCCTTTTTCTTTAATTATATCAAATATTTTTTCAATACTTATTTCGTCTTCATTAAATTTTACATTTATTTTTCCAGTTTCATAATTTACACTTATTTCTTTTACTTTTTCTTCTAATGCTCTTTCAAGTATTTTTTCACAACCAGTACAAGTCATACCAGAAATATATATCGTTTTTTCTGTCATATCTCATAACCTTCTTTTATTATTAATTCTTTAATCAAATTCAATGTTTTATTAGATCCATCAAATTTTAATTTTATTGTGTCTTCTTTATGATCTGGAACTGCACTACTAACTTCAGAGATTTCTTCAATTTCTTCTTTTAAAATAATCTCACAACTTTTACAATGCATGCCACTAACTTTTAATATTATATTTTCCATAATTAATTTAGTAGGTGAAACTCCTTATAAGTGATTGTAAGAAACTAGTTTCTTTATTTAAGTATAACAACATTAGTCATGCCACGTCGCTTTCTTTCAATGATTTTCAAACCTTCTAATCTATCGAGAATTCGAGTTATTTTGACTTTATTAAATTCAGTTTTTTCAACTAATTCGGATTGAAAAATGCTACCTTCTGCTTCTTCAATTTTTTCCAAAACATGTTTTTCATTTTCATTTAATTTTTTTAATATATCTTTATCTTCTTTTTTCTTCTTATGGAATATTTTTTTCTCTGAAAGAAAGAAATATCCTCCAATTACTAAGATAAATAAAATTAAACCAATGCTAATATTTGTTTGCAGTTCAATTGTTCCCCACATTGCACAAGAAG
>CAZTYO010000014.1:0-14364 GCA_964617925.1 Candidatus Woesearchaeota archaeon | reverse complement strand
CGGTGCTAGATATTATGATTCTGATTTGGGGAGATTTAGTTCTGTAGATCCTGTTGCGGAAAATGAACCTTATTCTTATGTTTCTAATAATCCTATGATGTTTGTTGATCCTACTGGTTTAACGAACAAGAAGATATTATTTAGAGGAGTTGGAGAAATTCAATCTTCATTGACTGCTGCAATTCCTGATGCCACTACTACTGTAACTCATCACATTAATAGTGGTTCTTCTAGTTCACAATATATTTCTGCAACTTCTTCTCGTTCTATTGCTAATAAATTTGGAGAAACTACTGTAAAATTTAGTTCAACCCAAGTAGAGGGGAGAGTTATGAGTACTAAAGAAATTGTTTCTCAAATTCGGAGAGAAATGGCATCAGGTAAAGTAAGCAAAAAGTCAGGTTTTGATGCAATTAAACTTGCTAAAAAAAATCAAGAAATTCTTATTGCCCCTACTAAACAAACTTCTGCTAAGATTCATTTAGGTTCTCCGAGGGGTGGAGGTTCACGAATGGCTATTGGGAGTGGAGGTTTAGCAGTTGCCCTTTTGTTTGTTGGTTATGATGTTGCGAATGCTGCTGAACTTGATGGGCCTATGGGGGCAACTTCTGAATTAACAAAACAAGTGGGAGGTCTTTCGGCAGCTTGGATGAGTGCAGAAATTGTTACTGTTGCTGGTGCTCCTTTACTTACTGGAGGGATCCCAGGTGGTTTATTATATGCTGCAGCAATAACTACTGCTGGGTGTGTTGGCTTTTTTTGTGGATATGGTGCAGTTGAAGAGGTTGGTAATTTTTTAAGTTCTTCCAATTCAAATCTATATGATTATTCGATTTATGAAGATCCAAATATAGAATTTAATAATATTGGTGGCTATGAGATTCCAATTGCTATAGCTCCTGCCGAAAGTACATCTGGAATTGGAGAAGAATAATCTTTTATATCTTTTTTTATTAATTCGACAATATATGCAGAATGTGCATAAGGTTCATTTTTGTTAAATATGTCTCCATTATTGTCAACATCAAAAAAATATTGAGGAATATTTGTTATTGCATCTTGAATAAATTTCTTTTTTAGTGATTCATCAATTCTATTCTCCCATACAAAATCCCATGCTGAAGTATATATTTTTTTTCTTGCCTGGATGTATGAAATCTTACTATTATTAAATAAGTGCCCCTCTGGTTTTCCTTTTCTTATTCTTCCCTTACCCTTGAAATATGAATTATCTATATTTCCTTTTATAATCTTCAATCCTTGCCAGATTCCTTCAACTGTATCGCTATGTTTTCTCTTCATTCCAGGTATTGGAATTTTGCCATATTGGATAAAAGGAGATAACTCTGATAAATTTATTATGTGTGAATATGAATTTGCCATTGGTGCATTAGTTGAAGTATCATAAATTCTAGAATTATCTTCAAAACATATTGTTTCTAGATCTTTTTTACTAATAAATTTTGGTAAAATTGTCATTATTTTATCTATCTCCGTATTTTTTATCGGATTAAATCAATTAAATCAACCCTTTTTAAATCTTTCTATTTGTTATTACTACTCAGTGAATAGTATTCAAGACTATAAATAATAATCTTTAAAAATAGAGCAATAACATTATTCGTAACAGTCCCGTAGTCTAGCGGTCAATGATTCTGCCCTTTGGAGGCAGAGACCCAGGTTCGAATCCTGGCGGGACTATCAAAAAATTTAAATATTCCTATATCTTAAGAATTTGTACCATGGTAGAAGAAAAATTAATAGGAAAAGTTTTTTCTTATTTTAATAAAATAAGTGTAGCGGCCATAGAGATTACAGATGACAATTTAATAGTTGGTGATAAAATTCATATTAAAGGATCAACTACTGATTTTGAACAAGAAGTTGAGTCTATGCAAGTAGATGGAAAGGAAGTTGAGGAAGTATCTAGAGGTAAATCTGCAGGCGTAAAGGTTATTGATGTTGCTAGGTCTGGTGATGAAGTCTACAAGATAGAATAAAAACATTTATAAATAAATATTTTTTAGCATCTGCTAAGGATAAGTTGGTGAAAGCTTACTTATGCCAGAAGTAGATGTTTTTATTTCTGAGGAAAATTTAAAATGGCAAGAATGTATTCAAGGAAAAAAGGAAAAAGTGGAAGTACTAGACCAATTGATTCAAAGAAGAAATCATGGTTAAGATATGATGCTAAAGAAGTAGAAGCTTTAATTTTAAAAATAGCTAAAGATGTAAATCGCCCAAGTCAAATTGGGGCCATATTGAGAGATAGTTATGGTATTCCAGATGTAAAAGTTGTAACAAAGAAAAAGATATCTGAAATTTTAGAGAAGAACAAAATGGCTTCAGAACTTCCAGAAGATCTTGCATCTTTGATTAGAAGAGAATTAGCAATTTTATCTCATTTGGAAGAAAATCATAAAGATCAAACTGCTAAACGAGGATTGATTTTAACTGAAGGTAAGATTAAAAGATTAGTTAAATATTATAAAAATACTGGAAGATTAGCCAAAGATTGGAAATACGATAGAGAAAAAGCTAAATTACTTGTTAATTAATTAAAAATTGACCTTGAAAAAGGTCATAATTTTTTTATATTTCACAACCAGATAGCTCTGCTAATGTTGATAGTTGTTGTTCACCGGGATGTTTACTTCCATCGCTTAAAATCCAAGTTGGATATCCTTCTATTCCTTTTTCTATGCACCATGCTTGATCAGAATCACAATCATGATAATCTATAAATTGGAATGAACTTCCAAACATTTCTTTTTGGTTTTTACAATGTGAACACCACTCTGTTCCTCCCATTGAAATTCCCTTTTCCGTCAAACATTTTGCAAATTCATCATAGTTTCCTTGATTATTAAATGCAAATAAGGAAAATATTGTGATTGCGACCAAAATTATTATTATTTTTTTCATATAGGTATTTTCACTCTTAGTTATTTAAATCTTTTTAAAAATTTGATAAAAAATAGAAACCTTTATTAATAAACTTTTTACACAATTTGTCAATGGCAAAAGCTAAAATTAATAGAAAGGCAACATCGAGGAAAAAAAAGAAATCTTGGTTTAGTATAGTTTCTCCAAAATCTTTTGGATCTGTTGAACTTGGTGAATCTTTAAGTCAAGATGCTAAGAGTTTAATTGATAAGAAATTTGTGATGAATCTTGGAACTATTGTTAAAAATATGAAGAAGCAAAATATTAATGTTTCTTTTGTAGTTAATGAGACTAAAGAAGATAAAGCCTATACTGAAGTTTTTGGATATAAATTAGAGCCTTCTTTTGTTAAGAGAATGGCAAGAAAAGGCAAGAGTAAGATGGATAATACCTTTACTTTGAAAACAAAAGATAATGTTTCAGTTATTTTAAAGATGGTATTTATTACTAAAGGTAAAGTTACTCGAGGTGTTAGAACTAGTGTATACAATACTTCTAAGGATTACTTAGAATCAAGTGTAAAAAAACAATCGTTTGAAAAATTGTTTGATGATTTGCTTTCTCAAAATTTCCAAATTGGAATGAAAAAAGAAATCAGTAAAGCAGTATATCCTTTAGCTGGTGTTATTGCAAGAGAATTCAAAAAGAAATAATTCTTAGAAAGTTTTTTAAATAATAATATTGTTTAATTTTTGTTGCCTCCGTAGCTCAGTGGCTAGAGCAGCTGCCTTGTAAGCAGCAGGTCGTGGGTTCAAATCCCTCCGGGGGCTTTTAAATAGTTTTATTAGGTTTTTCTTTTTTCTTTTTTTTATGAAAAAACAATATTTTAGGGAACTGACCCTTGGAGAAATAAAGAAGAAAGGATTGGCAGAAATATCTAATAATTTAATTTCTAATATTCTGAAAATAGAAGATTATTCAGTAATCATTAATTTGAATCTAATTCCTGGAGATTATGATAGTTCTAAAAGATTTTTGAAACATGGTAATGATGTTAAATTACCTAGATTTAATTCTCTTGATGCCATAATTAAGAATGGTGAAACTTCTTTAGGAATGAGAAATAAAGTATTTGATAAGGTTCCTGAAAAAATATTTAGTGGATATACAATAAAACCAGTTATTGGAAACGATAAACTTACTAGAAAAGTATCTCTTGTTGAATGTATCGAAGGTGCTAAATTGTATTGTTATGCAAATCAAGATCGGGAAGGATTGTTTAATTCATTTATTGATGTTAAGGCATATGATGGTGCAAATAAAGTCGCAGTTGAAGGTGCTGAAGTGATTGTTTCTGTTCCTTCTAGAACTGTTAAACAACCTAGAAGTAAATTTAAATTTAGTTCAGTTCCAGTCTTTAATCATAAGAGAAAATTTGGTATTGCTAATAGTGTAGTTAGTGATCACGTATGTGATAATAAGAGATTTAATATTAGGTACGTTTCTTTTGATAACAATGAATATTCTAGACAAATAAATTTTTGTGCACATGAGGTTGCAGGGTATCTTTCAATTGTTGATTATTATAAAAATGAAAAATATTCTATAACTCCTTATGAAATGAATCAATTTGCTATTCCTTCTCAAGAAACTGTTAATTTTTATGATAAACTTTGTAATAATTGTTTAATTGATGATGATAAATTAAGAAAATTAAATAAGGCAGAAAAAGAAATTTTATTGTGGGGCCTTGTTTCTAAACAAGGTAGCGATGCTTTTAAACCAACTGGTAAGTTAAAAGATTATAATTGGTAATAGTTTATATATCTTAGAAATTCTTAAAAATAATTAAATTCTTTTTTTGAGTATGGGTAGTATTTATGATGATAAAAATCTAGTTGCTATTGTTGGTAATATAGCTGCAGGGAAAACTACGCTTGCTAACCATGTAAAAAATAGATTTGGTTTTGATATTGGGGAAGAATCTGTTTCTGATAATCCTTATCTTGAAGAATTTTATTCTGATATAAATAATGAGATTAGGCCTTCTGAGAGTGCCTATAAATTACAGATTTATTTTTTACTTTCTAGGTATTCTGTACATGATATTGGTCAAAAATCTAGGAATTCTACAGTTTTAGATAGATCCATTTATGAGGATGCAAATATTTTTGCTAAAAATCTTAATGAAAGTGAGATTTTGTCTTCTGATAATTATGAAAAGTATTTGAATATTTATGGAGTTGTTTCTGAAATTTTATCTCCTCCTGATTTATTGGTTTATTTGAAAACTTCAGTTCCCGAATTAAAGAATAGGGTTGCTAAACGTGGTAGGGATTATGAGTCTGAGTTGGCTGAAGGAAACAATGAGTATCTTGAACAATTAAATAAATTATATGAAAATTGGATTGATAATTATGATTTAGGTAGAAAATTGATAATTGAAACTGATGATTTGGATTTGGCAGGTAATTCTACAGATATAGATTTTGTTCTTAATAAAATTAGAAAAAGTTTGGAAGAATAGATAGATATAAAAATGATTTTCAATTAATTCTTTTATGAGCCTGTGGTCTAGTGGTTAGGGCGCCGCCTTGACTTGGCGGAGGTCGGGAGTTCGATCCTCTCCGGGCTCATTTATCTGTTTTTTTAACAAAAGTTTTATAAAAAGCTTAAACCATTATTTTCTTATGAAAAAGAGAGGACAAGTTACAATTTTTATAATCTTGGGAATGGTGATTTTGGCGGCTGTGGGTTTTGTATATGTTGTTAAAACTGATTATTTTAAATCGGAGTTTGAAAAGGAACAAAATAAAGTAAAAGTTCCTTCACAATTGGCACCTGTAAAAAACTTTTTGGATAGTTGTGTTGCTCAATTAGTTGAAGATGGGGCAGATATTTTAGGGGCTAGAGCTGGTTATTATAAACGGTTACCTGTTGATGTAATTCCTAGATCTATTGTTAATCCTTTTTCTAATTCACTCCAGTTATTTGGAAATGTGGAAATCCCTTATTGGTATTATGAAAGTGCAAATAATATTCAAGTTAATCAAATGCCAACTGTAGAAGAAATGGAGGCGGAGATTCTAACTTATGTTTCAGAAAATTTTAATGAATATTGTATAAGTCAATTAAGTTCTTTTGTTGAACAAGGATATGATATTGAATTGGATACTTTTGGCAATAATGGGAGTATAACTATTCAAGATACTCATATAGAGACTATTTTTCATTTTCCAATTTCTATTGAATTAAATGAAGTTAGTGTTGAATTGGAAAAACATTTTGCTGATGTTGATGTTAATCTTGGGAGATTATATGATGTTGCTAAGATTATAATGCAAGAAGAAAATAAAGAATTCTTTTTGGAAGAAAAAACTTTAGATGTCATGTCTGTTTATGGGGAAATTCCTTATTCGGAGATTGAATTTTCTTGTGAAAAAAAAGTATGGAGTAAACAAGAAGTTGTTGATGATTTTAAAAAAATAATTAGTACAAATTTAGGTGCTTTAAGAATTGATGGTTCTGATTTTGGAAGAGATAGAGATATTTATAATTATTTTGTTCTTGATGTTGGAAATGTTCGTGGTTTGAATACTGCAACTTTCTCTTATATGGAAGATTGGCCTTTTGAAGTAAATGTTTATCCCGAGGAAAATGGAATCTTAGTTGGAGATGCCATCACTCAACATGCTGGAGGCATTGCTGGAGATTTTCTTTCTGATATTGTTTGTATAAATAATTATCATTTTGTTTATGATGTTAAGTATCCCGTATTAGTAACTTTAGTTGATGATGAAGGTTATGTTTTCCAATTTTCTACAATGGTTTCAATAGATAATAATCAACTAAGAGAAAATACCCTTGGGAATTTTGAATATGAAAGTGAAGGTGATCTTGGAAATTCTTTTTGCGGTAATGCAATTATAGACACTACTGTTGCAGTTATTGATGCATCTTCTATGGGTTATGTTTCAGATGCAGATGTATTTTTTAAATGTTTCACAACTGAATGCAATATGGGAAATACTGAATCTGATGGATTGTTAGATACTAATTTTCCGCAATGTATTAATGGATTAGTTAGGGCAAATAAACAAGGTTATTTTTCAACTGAAGAAACAATCTCTACTAACGTTGCTTCACAAACTACTGTCTTACTTGAACCTATTTATGAATTAAATTATGAAATAAAAGTAATAGAGAACGGAAATGTAAGAAATCCAGATGAAGACGAAGCAGTAGTTTTTATTCTAACTGAAAATAACACTGGTTTTATTACGAATGGTGATGGAAGTGAAGATACAATTGAATTAATTTCCGGAGATTATTCTGTTAAATCTTATATCACTAAAAATTCGGAATTTGATATTGAAATAGATGGCGGAGAAGTAATGAAATGTGTCAATGTTCCACGATCAGGAATCTTGGGAATATTCTTTAAAGAAGAAAAATGTTTTAATTTTAATCTTGAAGATGCTGAAATGGATGAAGTAGTTGTTGGTGGTGCTGAGTTCGAATTTAGTGTAAGCAGAAATATTGCACAAAGTGAAGAGATTACTTTCTACACTGTATTTAATAAAATTCCAGAAGATTATGATGATGTTTATGATATTCAAACTTCAATTATTTTGAATGCTTTTTCGGAGGGATTTAAATATCCAGTGATTGCTTAAAATGGAAACTAAAAAAATATTGGCATTATTTTGTATGTTGTTAATAATAGGTATGCCATTAAGTTCTATGGATGTTAATGCTTTAACTTTGTTAGATGAGGAAAATTTAGGTGAAGTAGTAACTATAAATGTAGAAGGTCAAAGACCTGTTACTATAAGTTCTGATTATTTACAAAATCAAGATTTTCCAGTTTATGTTTTTTTGAAAGGTGCCACCTTAGGTAGTTTATTGTTTGGTGAAAGTGAATCTAGTGGTGCTCCTTTTTATGGTGGTATAAAAATTAAAAGAGTAATTATAACTCCATCTAATGCTTCATCACGATTCATTTCTGGTACTCCACAATATGTTCTGCCAGATGGTAATGAGTATCTTGTCGATTCTTCCGGAATTTTTGATATGGGTTATTTGATAGTAAATTTGAGGAGATCTATGTCTGAAGAAGATTTGCCAGAAACTATTAATCTTAATATGAGTGCGAGAATATATTTTGATACTGAGACTGGTTTTGGTGGAATTTTGGGTGCACAAGATATTAACCTTGGATTGAATTCTAATGAAGATGCATGGAAGGAAAATCCAACTGCACAATCAAATAGTAGATTTTGGAATGGAAAAGGATACGTTCGTGCAATAGCTGTTGAAGAAGATTATGCAACTGTTGCAATTTATGATGGTAGTCATAGACCTATTTTACCTAGTGTGAAATTGAAATTAGGTGAAGAACCTCAAACTTTTAGTTTGCCTGGTGCTTCATCAATTTTTGGTGATCAAGCAAGAATAAAATTAAATTTTTTAATTGGCTCTAAAAATTCTGCAACTTTTTTAATTAAACAAGGAACTTCTGAACCTTACGAACTTGAATTAGTTGAAGGTATGCGTGCTTTTATTGGGAGTGAATGGGAATTAAAAGAATTATTAAATACTAAAGCAATTTTTGTTGATTCTAAAGGAAATACTAGAGAATTAAATCTTGAAGATGTTGCTCAAACAGTTACAACTCCTTGTGATAATGTTGAAGATGTTTCTGATTCTGAAATTAGTTTTGCGACTAAAAAAGAATTGGCATGTGCTACAATAAATGAGTATAAGAATACTATAGAATATGGAAAATCAATTAATCCAAGTACTAGTGAATCAAATGTTATTCTTGTTGATGCTTATACTAAAGTATCTGATGTTTACAAAGATATGGGTGCTTATGCTTTAGCAAATGAAAACTTACAAAAAGCACAAGAAATTCAAACGACTATTACAGGTTCTAGTGCGGTTGCCGATTTATTTGATATCTTGAATTCAAATGGAAAAACTGTTCCGTTAGATTCTGGAACTACAATTACTCTTTTAGATATAAATCCTTCTGAAGAAAGTGCTAGTGCAGATATTAGAATTGGTAATGGAAATTATGTTCCTAAAAAAGTTGGAGATTCTGTTTTAATAAATATACAAGATGGTTCAAAAATTTATGATTGGATTATAACTAGTATTGGTACAGAAAAAGTTAGATTAAAAAAACAATATAATGATGGAACTTGGGGAGGTTCTATTGGATTGAATCGTGGATTAAATAATGTTGGAGGAGTTGATATATATCTTCAAAATATTGATACTAAAAAACGAGCTATTGTAACCGTTATGCCAGGTTCTGGAAGGGCATTTAGTGAGTCAAATTTTATGGTTCATTTACCTATTGAAAAAAGAGCTATCCAATGGACCCCAGAAGAAGTGGATGATAAGATTGCATCAACTACTGAAACTATTGAAAAGTTAGATGATAAAATTGATAAGTTGGAATCTTTGGTTAAGGGTTGGAAAGTTGCTTGTATGTCGGTGTTTGCATTTTTAACAGTTAAAAATTCATTCTTTGGTAATCCAATTGCTAGACAATTAGTAATGAGTGCTTGGAAAGATTCTTGTAAACAAAGATTAGATGAGTATGATAGTATTAGTGATTGTTTAGAAAGTAATAGTGATATTATTGAAGAACAGATAAAAAATTCTAAAGATGCTGTAGAATCTGTTAATAATGTTATGGATGATTTTCAAGGTTTTGGTGATCAAAGTTCAAGACAAATGATTTCTTCTTCTATTAATAATGAATTGACTGCTGAAGAAATTAGATTATTATCAGAATATGGAAGTTTTGATGCAGAGGATGCAAGAAATTTAATTTATCTTAATAATTTTAATGGATCTATTTATGATTCTGAACTTGTTGAATTAAAAGATGATCTTGGACTATATGCTGAAATTGATATGGGTTTACGAAATTTAACTGATGATACTGAAAAAAGATTATTCATTCATTCTAAGATTCATGAGACTACGACAACTAATTTGGCACAATGGGGGCAATCTGAAGATCAACAAGCAATTAACTATCTGAGAGATACCTATGGTGAACAGGTTCTTACTACTGCATATCAAGTTGAAGAAGTGGTTAGAGATGAAAGTAATACAAATTTTGTGAAATTTACTACTTATTATAATGGATATGAAAAAACTAATCTTCAAAGAATTTTAAATGATGATGGAACTCCTCTTACTGTTTCTGGAAAAGGAGTTTTTATTGATGGGGCTAATTCAATTTATGTTGTGAATAGGGGCATTGATTTTGGTGAACAGTTTAGGAAAGATTTTTCAGTTAAACCAACAGTTGAATATAATGAGGCTGGGCACCCTTGGATAATTCCTCTTGAACTTCGGGGCGGTATGTTCGAACATTCTGATTATGCTAATTATGTTCATGTTAGTTTTGATTCTAGTGGTATTCCTGTGTCTTATCAAATTTGGAATGTTGGTGGAGACGGTAGATTTGATGTTTATAAATCTGATAATGAAGACAGGGATGATGTATTAGTCATGCATGAAAGTGGTCTTCAATCAAATTCTGTTGCAATGGCTGCTGTTGAGCGAGCTTATAATACTGCAAATGTAGGGGTTTCTGAAGGCGATAAGGTTCCAGGATTAGATTATGCTGCAAGTTATATTGCTTCTAAACAACAAAAAACTTCTCTTGAATGTATGGATTTTATGAGTAAAGGAGATTGTGATTTATTATTCGGTACTTGTGATCCAGTTATGTGTCCAACTTCGAGATTTAATCTTGGAGGGCATTGGAAAGTTGATAGTGTTGTTCAAACTGGAATAATAGGGAGTATCTTTTTAGGTTTACCAAATTTTGGACCTAAGGAACCTGTTCCAATTTGTTTGACTGGAATTTTAGCTGGTTTACAGAATATCCGAAGTTTGTATGAAGGATATAATGAATGTCTTAATACTGCAAAAGTTAGTGGAGATTCGGTAGGAATATGTAATACTATTAGATCTGTTTATGTTTGTGAAATGTTATGGAGGGAAGCAATATCTTTATTTAATGTTCATGGTAAAATTTTGAATTTTGTTTCTGAAAAAATATTTGGAAAGAGTACTGGCGGCGGAGAATATATGATGTGGCAATCAAGTTGGAATAATTTGCAAAATTCTGTGAAGTTCTTTACAAAGGATTATGCACAAAGTGCTTTTGCTGCTTATAATTCTAGGAGTACCGAAGAAGTTGGGACAGAAGTTTGCAAGTCTGCGATTTTTGCTAAAGCTCCAAGCGTTGGAGATCTTTTTTCACAATTAACTGAACCTGAAAGCCCACCTCAATTTACTGCTTGGTTTGATGAACTTGAATATACAGAATCTACTCAAGTTGGATTTGGAGATAGGCAATCTATCTATAGAATTTATTATCATATTTATGCTGGAGAAACTCAAGATGTGAGGTATACTGTTTATTTGAAAGGAGATAATAATTATAATTTGGTTGTTACTGATCCACATAGTATGTTAAGTAGGGCACATATTAAAGCTGGCGGATATGCAGATAAAAGTTTTACAATACCTGGACCATCTGGATATGCAGAAATTTGTGTTGAATATAATGGTATGACTAAATGTGGTTTTGGTAAATCTACAAGTGATTTTTCACTTAATTATCTCAATGATATGGTTGTTAATGATGAAGTTAATAGAAATATTGATAATGCTGGAGATTGTGTTCCTGATGCTCCAACTACTGGTCCTAGTTTGGGAAGTTTAGTTACTCCTTCTAATTATGGATTGTTAAGGGCTGGACTTATGAGAGTTTGTTCTGTTATTAATCCCGGTAGCGGTACAAATTCTGGAGATTGGCAAATAGTTGGTAATTGTGGTTCTGATGAAATTGGAAGATCTCTTGGATATTGTTGGCTAGATACTTCAACTTTTCAACTTAATGATGTTACAAAACGAGAAAATGTATTGGCTCAAATAAGTGAAGAGTATACAAATGATGTGTCTGCTAGTGTTGGAATGTTGTCTGTCAATGATGCTGAAATTATGATTGATTCCGCTAGGCAAAGTAGTGGAGTTCAAAATAAATTATCTTCATTTAGGGAGATTATATTTTATAGTAATGATTATGTGATTAAAGAAGTATCAAATTATGAAATTGCTAATATTTATTATGATTCTTATAGTTCTAAACATGGTGTTTTGTATATCGATTCTTTGAATTGTGAAATAGAATATGATTTTGATGTTCGGTCAGTTTTATTAGTTGGTTTTGCTAGGGACAATATTTATACGCAATGTAAAAGTGATGGATGGAATTTTAAATGGGAGGCTTTGTTTAAATCAAGTAATTGGCCTTATCAATACGAAGATAGATATGAAAATATAATGGAGAATTGTAAAGCAAAAGAAAGTTATTCTTCAAGATGGTTTGATGCCGATACTTTGAAAGAAATAATTGAGTGTAGATTTTCTTCTTATTCCGATTATCCAAATTCGGCAATGCTAGGCACAGATAATGAAGATGTTCCCTTTTTAGTTAATAAAATTCTTCCGACTTTTTCAACTACTGGTTGTTTAAATGGTATAATTCAATTAGTTGATTTAGTTAGTCAAAGTCCAAGTGATGATGATGAGCTTCATGTTAGAGTTGGTAATGATAAAACTTCTTTTAGTCATGGAGATATTGTAAATAGACCACGAGAAACAGTTAATGATATAATTAATTTGTGTACTTAATTCTTATAAAAATTAATGCGGGGGACAGGACTCGAACCTGCGTAGACACTAAGTCACTAGGTCCTAAGCCTAGCCCGTTTGACCACTCCGGCACCCCCGCGTTATGAATTTTAATTAAATTTTAGTTTATATAATTTCCTGTTAAGTGAATATCTCTAAAATATCCAAGTGTTTTAGTTTATGGTCTTTTCCAACTATCTTTTTGGTTTTAACATCTATTGCTTTAATAAAATTATCTCCAAAGTCTGTGTGCAATCTATATGCAAAATTTAAAGCTGTTGAACCCTCTGGTAATAAAAAACAGTCAGGTAGAACGTTTCCTTTCGAATCTTCTAATTTGTTTGCTCCACCTGGATGTATTGCAATGTAATCTAAAATCTTAAAAGTTATTGTGTCTAAAATTTTTTGTAATCCTGTGCCATTTTCATAGGTTAAGACATTTTCTTTTATGAAGTTAAGTGCCTTTGTTTGTTCTCCACTTAATTCGCCCGTTATCTTGAAATTTTTCTCTCCAGGGATATAATCTATTAGCTCGTGTTTTGTGGCCTCTTTTAGTGCTAGTTCTGATTCTGCAGAGCAACCTATTATTTTGTAGTTAGGAAATTCTTCTTTTATTCTTTTGAGATTTTCTTCTGCTCCAGGTATGTCTACTTTATTTGCTGCGATTATTATAGGTTTACTTTTTTCTCTCAATTTTGTGGCCAATTCTCCTAACTCATTATCAGTCCACTCTCTTGGATTGGTATTAAAATCTTTTATTGAATCTTTAACCATATTCTCATTAACGCCTAACCCAGAAAGTTGTTTTGCAATCTCTTTATGTATCTCTTTATTTACTAATGATCTTGAAAACTTTTCCCAACCTTTTTTCATAATTCTTAAGTACCACATATCTAATTCAAATTCTAAGAATCTTATGTCTTCAGAAGGATTGTAACTTAGTGCGTTTACAGAATCTCCTTTTTCATTTGTTGATCCAGAAACATCAATCACATGAATTAGTGCATCTGCCTGATTTAAATCATCTAAGAATTGGTTGCCCATACCTTTGCCTTCATGAGCTCCTGGAACTATTCCTGCAACATCTAATAATTCTACTGGCACAAATCTATTATTCCCTAGAATAAATCCTTCTCTAGGGTTTGCAGTTTTATCAAATTCTTTTGCAACATCTTTTATTTTAACATAACCAATTCCTTGATTAGGTTTTATAGTTACGAATGGATAATTTGCTATTTCTATATCTGCTTGAGTAGCAGCTTTGAAGAAAGTAGATTTCCCACAATTTGGTTTTCCAACAATTCCGATTAACATAGTTTTTATTGTTTAGAATGTTTTTTAAAGTATTCTGTTTTTAGATTGTTATGTTAAAAGTAGACTTACATTTACATACAAAAGAAGATAATTATGATACTCTAAACTATGGTGCAAAAGAGCTTATTGATAGAGCTGCGGAATTAAAGTTTGATGTGCTTGCTATAACTCTTCATAATGAGATATTCGTTTCTAAAGCTGTAAGTTCTTATGCTGAACAAAAGGGCATATTATTAATCCCAGGTGTCGAACTTTCAATAGAGAAAAAACATGTATTATTGTATAATGTTTCAGAAAATGAATTAAAAAAATTAAAGAAACTTGATGATCTTGAAAGAATTAAAAATGAAGATAATCTTATTATTGCTGCACACCCCTATTATTTTGGCTCGAGTTGTTTAGGAAAAAAGTTAGATAAATATTTTAGATTCT
>CAZTYO010000013.1:0-14995 GCA_964617925.1 Candidatus Woesearchaeota archaeon | reverse complement strand
TAGTTCCGTGATATGCTGCCTGGATTATTGCATTTTCTTCTGCATGTGAACAAATACATTCTTCTAATGCTTCTCCAGATTCACTAAATGAGTTGCATCTTTTACATCCCCCTTCATCACAGTTTTTCATCTCTCTAGGTGTCCCATTGTAACCTGTTGATATTATTCTTTTTTCTTTAATAATTATTGCTGCGACATGTCTTTTCATGCAGTTTGATCTTGTAGAAACTTGGTGAGCAATGTTCATAAAATAATTATCCCAGCTTGGTCTTTTTGGAGTTAGTTTTGGCCACCAATCTTGTAAAAATTTATCTATCTTTTTATAAAGAGTTTTTAGATCAGAATTATTGTTTATTGTTATGTCTGCTAATTTGGTTGCTAAGTGAAGTTGTTGATTGTTATTGTTTTCTGATTGTTCTTGAAGTTCTTTTTCTTTTAATTCTTCTATTGTTTTTGGATCTTGTTCTCTGTTTCTCTGTTTTAGTCTTTTAAATCTTTGTTCTATTGGTGAAGTCACGTTGATTAGAATGAAATTGTCTAGTTTTTTTAGAGTTAGGACTTCTTGTTCGTTCCTTATTGAAGTTATTATGTGATGTTTTGAATTGTCTATTTTTTTTATCACTCTTTTCGCTAGAATGTTTGGACCAAAAGTTTTTCTTAGTTTGTTTCCTTGATTGATTAAGTTATTTCTTGTTAATTTTAATTTCTTTTTCCTTGCTTCTTCCCTTATTTCGTCTGATAAGGAGTAATGTGTGAAGCTTCTCTTTTCTAAGTAGTTTGCTACGGTGTCTTTTCCTGATGCGTAGTATCCCGTTATTCCGATAATCATGGGAAGGTGAATGAGAATCTGTTTAAAAGTATTATTATAATAAAGTTTAAAAGTGATTAATTCTAAAATTAAACTATGAAAAAAGTTGTGATTAGTTTAGGTGGTTCTGTTATTGTTCCAGATAAGGTAGACTATAATTATTTAAAAAAGTTTAAAAAATTAATTTCAAAATTTTCAAAGAAAAATAAAGTTGTTATTGTGACTGGTGGCGGAAGTACTGCTAGGGACTATATTAATTCTGTTAAGAAAATAAGTTCAAAAGAATTAGTTAATAGTGTTGTTGGTATTGCGGCAACGAGACTGAATGCCAGATTAGTTGCAGGCATTTTTGATAAAATTGATTTAATACCAGAAGAACTTAAAGATGTTAAAAAAGATTTAAGAAATAATAATCTAGTTATCTGTGGAGCTTTGGGAATGCAACCAAATATGACTTCTGATGGTAATGCTGCAGAAGTTGCCGAATTAATTAAAGCAGATTTTTTTATTAATATAACAAATGTTAAGGGGCTTTATACAAGTAATCCAAAGACTAATAAAAATGCTAAATTTATTGAAAAAATTTCTTTTGAAGATTTTATGACAAGAGTAAATAAGATTAAATTTAAGGCTGGGCAACATTTTGTTTTAGATCAAAGCGCGGCCAAAATAATTAATAAATCAAAAACTAAAACATATATTGTTGATAGTAATTTAAAAAATATTGAAAAAGTTTTAAAAGGGAAAAAATTTGAAGGTACTACAATATCATGAAAACTATTTGTGTAACTGGAGCTGTAGGAACTGGGAAAACTGAATTATCTAAAAAATTAGCCAAACATTTGAAATTTGAATATTTGGATGTTTCTAAATTAAAAAATAAATTAAGTGAAGGTTATGATAAAGAGAAAAAGTGTGAAATAATAGATATTAAAAAATTAAACAAATTTTTAATTGAAAAAATAAAAAGTTCTGGGAATATAATTATTGATTCGCACATGAGTCATTATTTACCAAAAAAATATGTTGATTTATGTATTGTTACTAAATGTGAAATAAAAGTTTTAAAGAATAGACTTAAAAAGAGAAACTACTCTTTGAGTAAAATTAAAGATAATATTGAAGCTGAAATATTTGATGTTTGTTTGTTAGAAGCGAAAAAGAGAAAACATGAAATTTTAGTTGTTGATACCACTAAAGGTTATAAAATAAAGGAGATTATTGATTATATAAAAAATGAATGAACTTATTTATATTATTGGAGCTACTGTAATTGTTAGTTTGATTTCTTTTATTGGAGTTTTAACTTTAGTAATGAATAAAAAATTTCTTGAGAAATCTATTTTAGTTTTAGTCGCTTTGTCTGCTGGTGCTTTAATGGGTGGAGCTTTTTTACATTTAATTCCAGAGGCCTTTGATAGTTTTCTTGGAGAATCAGTATTTCTTTATGTTTTAATTGGTTTTATTGTGTTTTTCTTTGTTGAGAAAGTTCTTCATTGGAGACATTGTCATAAAGATCAGTGCGATATTCATAGTTTTGCTTATATGAATCTTGTTGGAGATGGTTTGCATAATTTTATTGATGGTTTAATTATTGCGGCTAGTTTTATGGTAGATTTTAGGGTTGGTGTTGTTTCTACTCTTGCTATAATCCTACACGAAGTTCCTCAAGAGATTGGAGATTTTGGAGTTTTATTACATGGGGGTTTTAATCGATTTAAAGCATTAATGTTAAATTTTGCTACTGCTGTTACTGCTGTGATTGGAGGTATTGTCGGATTCTTTTTATCTGGAATTGTTGAAAATTTTACTTTGATATTATTACCTTTTGCTGCCGGAGGATTTATTTATATAGCTGCTTCTGATTTAATTCCTGAGTTAAGAAATGAAAAGAAAATTGATAGGTCTTTGTTAATATTTTTGACATTTTTAATTGGTGTATTTATGATGTATGCCGTTAAGTTTTTAGAGTGATTTTAGTTAGTTTTTTAAATTAAAATTATTGTGTATTAATTATGAAACAGTTTGTTTTTAAACAAGATATGGAATTTGAGAAGATTCTTGGCATAGAAACTGAGATGATCTCTATAATTGAACCTCAAGTTAAGAGTTTTCATAATGAAGTTAAGAAAGCTAAAGGGCAAGTTATTGTTCTTGGTGGCGATGAGAAAATTAATAGGTTGGCTGTTGAAAATAGAAAGGTAAATGTTTTATTGAGTCCGGAAAAAAATTCTAAAAAAGATTCATTTTTTGTTAGAAAATCTGGGTTGAATCAAGTCCTGTGTAAGTTAGCTTATGAAAATAAAGTTGCAATTGGTTTTAATTTTTCTGAAGTTTTGAATAATCAAAGAAAGGAGAGATCTAAAATTCTTGGAAGAATGACATATAATGTTAAAATGTGTAGAAAGTATAAAGTTAAAATGATAATTAGTACTTTTGCAAAAAATAAATATGAATTGAGAAGTTTAGATTCTTTAAAATCATTTGGAAAAGTTATTGGAATGAGTCCAGATGACATAAAAATTAGTTTTTTATAGATGATTAAGCGAAAGGTTTAAATATAACTTTTTTAATAATTGGTGTTATGTACGAAGATGTTAAAATTAATTTTACTAGACCTATGCTGGTGCTTAAGATTAGAGAAACGTATAAAGCTCCATATCATAAAAATAAATTTATTCCAGTTAAAAAACCAGATGTTCTAGAGAAAAGAATTTTTCTTAAGTTGTTAAATCAATATACTGGAAATTGGTCAAGTGGAATTTATGATTTGCAATATCTAGTTACAAAAAGAACCACAATGTTTAATGAGATGTATGCAACTTTTATTAGGTTTGATGTAAGAGATGGCAAGGTCGTTAAGTTGTGGAAATTATCTCCTTATACTAAAAAAGAATATCCTATTTGGGAGTATTTTAGAGAAGGGAAAAAGAGGAAAGCAAAGATGAAGAAAAAAACTACAAAGAAAAAGTCAGCTGCTAAAAAAAAGCCAGCTGCTAAAAAGAAAGTGACTAAAAAGAAATCAGTTGCTAAAAAGACAACAAAAAAAGTAGCTAAAAAGAAACCTGCTGCTAAGAAAAAAGTAGCTAAAAAGAAACCTGCTGCTAAGAAAAAAGTAGCTAAAAAGAAACCTGCTGCTAAGAAAAAAGTAGCTAAAAAGAAGGCAGCAAAAAAGAAAAAATAATTTTCAAATAATTTCAATCTAATTTTTTTTATTTTTTTTATTTGAGTATAGAAACGTTTATAAATAAGATTAATTTAGTTCTGGCTGAACAGAGATAGATGAATGGAGTCTTCTCGGGTGAAAATATGAAACCCATCTTACCGACCCTAAAAGAAAAAAAAAGATATTTAGTATTTGAGATAATATCTGAAGATAAAATAAGCAAGGATGTTGCACAAAAGACAATTATGTCTGAATGTCTTAAATTTTTAGGAGAATTAGGTATTTCAAGAAGTGGCTTAATGATTGTTAATGATCAATGGTCCAAAAATAAAGGAATAATAAAAACAAATAATAAATATTTGGATGAAGTTAAATTGGCTTTGTCTTTAATAAAAAAAATGGATAATAAAAAAATTATAGTCAATATTGTCGGAGTTTCTGGCATATTAAAAAAAGCAAAAAACAAATTTATTGAAAAAATGGAGGAAAAATAAAAAATGCAACAAAGTAATGCTATGACTCATCAAATGATGGGATACGATAGGGCTAGTATGTTTAGCCCAGATGGAAGATTATTCCAAGTGGAATATGCGAAGAAGACAGTAAAACAAGGTACTGCCGTTTTAGGAATGGTATGTCAAGATGGAGTGGTATTGGTATCCGATAAAAGAATACTTGATAAATTCATAGTTGCAAAATCTGTTGAAAAAATATTTCAAGTAGATGATCATATTGCAGCTGCAGCTTGTGGTATACTGAGTGATGGAAGAGTTTTGATTGAAAGATCACAATTACTTGCACAACAACATAGAGTTACATATGATGAACCTATGGAACTAACTAATTTAGTTAGAGAGATTAGTAATGTAAAACAATCTTTTACTCAATATGGTGGAGCTAGACCTTTTGGTGTTTCATTATTATTCGCTGGAGTTGATGATTCTCCCAAATTATTCATGACAGATCCAACTGGAGTGCATTGGGAGTATAAAGCAACTGCTATTGGAGAATATGAAGAAGAATTAAAAGAAATTCTTTTGAAAGAATACAAGGAAACTTTGACTGTCGATGAAGGTATAAAATTAGCAATCAATGCTTTGAAAACTGTATTGAAAAAAGAATTTAATTCAGAAAGACTTGATGGTGCATTCATTAAATCATCAAATAAAAGATTCCATAGATTATCAAAAGATGATTTGAAAAAGTACATGAGGAAATAAAATGACAAATATTGAAGATGCAGTGGTGGCAAGAGTAAAAAAATACGGAAATACTTTTGAAATTTACGTAGATTGTGCAAAAGCCATTGAATTTAAGCAAGGGAATGTAGAATTAGAAGATGCCTTGGTTTCTGATGATATATTTAAAGATATAAAGAAAGGTGAACGTGCTCCAGATAATGATTTGAATGAAGCTTTCGGAACTATAGATGTAAAAGAAATTTCAAAAGCAATAATCAATGATGGAGAGATACAATTAACCACTGAATATAGAAATAAATTAAGAGAAGACAAAAAACGTGAAGTAATTGATCTTATCGTTAGAAATGGAATGGATCCAAAAACTAGTTTGCCCCATCCACCTCAAAGAATTGAGAATGCGATGGAAGAAGCTGGTGTTAAGATTGATGAATTCAAAAATGCAGAGTCACAAATAAAAGACATAGTTAGAGATTTAACAGTAGTTTTACCAATAGCTTATGAATTGAAAAAAATATCATTTACTGTTCCAGCAGAATTTACTGGAGCTGCATATGCTGTTTTGAAAAGATATGGTAAAATTTTAAAAGAAGATTGGCAAAATGATGGAAGTTTAGTTGTAAATTTAGAAGTTCCAGCAGGTTTGCAAAATAAATTGTTTGATGATATAAATCATTTGACTCAAGGAAGAGTCGAATCTCAAATTATAGACAATAAAGAATGAACGGAGGAAAAAATGAGTAAATTATTAATTAAAGAACGAGAATTAGTTATTCCTGGGCAAAAATTAGCCGAAGGAATGGATTTTCTACCTAGTGATGGAACTCTGAGAGAGAAAGATAATATTATCTCAACTCACATTGGTCTAGTAGATGTAAAAGGTAGAATTGTGAAGGTAATCCCTTTAGGGGGAAAATACATTCCCAAAGTGGGGGATGTAGTAATAGGACAAGTAAATGAAATTGGGATGTCAAATTGGAGAATAGAAATAGGATGGGCATTTTTTGCTGGCTTAAGAATTTCTGAAGCAAGTAATGAATATATTCCTGCAGATGCTCCACTTAGTAGATATTTTGATGTGGGAGAAACTGTAGCTTGTAAAATTGTTAAGGTTTCTGGAACTAAATTCGTTGATGTTACAATGAAAGGTCCAGGTCTTGGAAAATTAGGAAGCGGAAGAGTAATACAATGTAATTCTACAAAGGTTCCAAGAATAATTGGAAGAAAAGGAAGCATGATTCATTTATTAAAAGATGCATCTGGATGTAAAATAACAGTTGGACAAAATGGTGCAGTTTGGATTTCTGGTCCAAGTGCTGATAAAGAACTTTTAGTTGAAAAAACTATCAGAATGATTGAAGAAAAATCGCATGAATCTGGTTTGACTGAAAC
Organism: Candidatus Woesearchaeota archaeon; assembly: GCA_964617925.1. Lineage (GTDB taxonomy): Archaea > Nanobdellota > Nanobdellia > SCGC-AAA011-G17 > PNOQ01 > JABHIB01. The sequence goes on along the minus strand of CAZTYO010000013.1, from coordinate 8,430 downwards.
TATTAGTAAACATCTAGAGGAGAATAAATAAAATGGTTAAATTTAAGAGAAATGATGGAAGAAAAGTTGACGAAGTAAGGCCTATGGAAGCAAAAGTAGGAGTTGTACCGTCAGCTGATGGTAGTGCTATGTTTAAAATGGGGAAAACTATTGGTATCGCAGCTGTTCGTGGTCCAAGACAAGTTATACCTGCACATAAACAAAAAGCAAGTACTGGAATTTTGAATTGTATATATGATTTAATGAGTTTTTCAGTTACTGAAAGAAAAAGACCAGGTCCAAGTAGAAGAAGCAGTGAAATTGCAATGGTAACTGCAAATTCTTTATTGCCTTCAATTGACATATCTAAGTATAATAATACTTCAGTTGATTTGTATGTTTACATAACACAAGCAGATGCAGGAACTAGATGTGTTGGTATTAATGCTGCTGCACTTGCACTTGCAGATGCTGGAATTCCAATGAAGGAACTTGTTTCAGCTGTTGCTGTTGGTAAGGTTGATGGAGAAGTTATTGTTGATCTTGATAAGTATGAAGAAGATCAAGGAGAATTTCCAACAGATATTCCAGTTGCAATGATGCCTGAAAGTGGAAAAGTAACTTTATTACAATTAGATGGTAAAGTTTCTAAGGAAGAATTGAGTCTAGCTATGAAATATGCTGAAAAATCTTGTAAAGATATACAAGAAGTTCAAAAACAAGCATTAAAAGCAAAATATGATTCAAATGTAGGAGATAAAAAATGAAAGATTACATAAAATCAATATTGGCAAATGATGAAAGATTAGATGGTAGAAAACTTTTGGATTATAGAGATGTCGTAATTACAAATGATGTTTCAGAAAAAGCTGAAGGTAGTGCAAGAGTAAAATTCGGAGATACTGAAGTAATTGCTGGTGTTAAGATGGATATTGGTACGCCTTATAGAGATTCAGAAGATCAAGGAACTTTTATGGTAACTGCAGAATTATTGCCTATGGCAAATCCAGACTTTTCAACTGGTCCGCCAAGTATTCAATCAATTGAATTAGCTAGAGTTATTGATAGAGGAATTAGAGAAGCTCATGTAATTGATATGAAAAAACTTTGTGTAGAAAAAGGAGAAGCAGTATGGTCAGTATTTGTAGATATTTATATAATCAATGATGCTGGAAATATTTTAGATGCTGCTGCTTTGGCTGTTGTATCTGCACTAAAAGATGCCTTCATACCTAAATTAGATAAGGATAACAGAGTTTTATATGGAGAATTATCTAAGAAAAAATTACCAATAAATGAAGATAGAGTACCATTAACTTGTACTGTTCATAAAATTGGTGGAAAACTTTTGATTGATCCAGTTTTAGAAGAAGAAAAACAAACTGAAGCAAGATTAAGTGTTGGTATGGATGAATCAGGTAATATAAACTCAATGCAAAAAGGTGAAGAAGGATTTTTTACTTTGGAAGAAATTGATAATGTGATTGATATTGTAAAAACTTCAACTAAAACATTGAGAAAAAATTTGTAAAATGGAATACACAAAATACGAAAAAGCTAGAGTTATTGGTGCAAGAGCTCTTCAAATATCAACTGGTGCTCCTCTTCTTTTGAAGTTGAGTAAAGATGATTTGAAGGCTATTGATTATAATCCAATAAGAATAGCAGAAATGGAGTTTGACAAAGGTATTCTGCCAATAATTGTAAAAAGGCCTTAGGCCTCTTTTTTCTTTTTTTTCATAGAAATCTTTTTAAGTAAAACTATCACTCTTTTATTATGATTATAAAAAAGGTGAAGGCCAAGAAAATAAAGAATTCTCGTGGCGAGGACACTATTAAAGTAACTATTAAATCAGATATTGGAAAGGGTGAAGGTTCTACTCCAAGTGGAATGAGTAAGGGTAAACATGAGGTTATGGCATTTCATGAAGAAGGTGTTGATTTCTGTGTAAATTTTATTAATAATGAGTTGAAAGATAAATTAATTGATTTAGAAATAAAAAATTTTGAAGATCTTGAAAAAATTGAAAAATTAATTGATAAAAATGTTTATGGCGGGAATACAGTTCTTGCTGTTGAATATGCTATTATTCATGCTACTGGTGAAGCTTGGAATTTCTTAAATGAAAGATCTAATCAAGTTCCTAGGCCTGTTGGCAATGTTATTGGTGGTGGAGCTCATGTTAGGGGAAAAAATTCTCCAGATTTTCAAGAGTTTTTGACATTTTCTTTAAAATGTGATAATTTTGGTGAAGCAGTTTCTGCAAACTTTAAACTTCATGAATTAGTTAAGAAAAAAATGGAAGATATTGATTCAGAATTTAATAGAGAAACTAGTGATGAAGGTGCTTGGATATCAGATCTTACTAATACTAAAGCTTTGGAAATTTTGCATGAAAAAGCAAAAGAAGTTTCGGAGGAATTTGGTTTTATTATAAATCTTGGATTGGATGTTGCTGCTTCAAATTTTTACAAAGATGGAAAATATCATTATAAAAATCATTCAGAAGAAAATAAAGAGAAAGTATTAAGTTCTGATGAACAAATTGAATTTATTGGAGGTTTGATTGAAAAATATGAATTGAAATATGTTGAAGATCCTTTGCATGAAGAAGATTTTGAAGGTTTCGCTAAACTTCGTGAAAAATATGGCTCTCAATGTTTAATTGTTGGTGATGATTTAATTACTACAAATCTTGATAGGCTTGAAAAGGCCATAAAAGAAAAATCTATTAATGCAGTTATTATAAAACCAAATCAAATTGGCGGATTAATTGAAACAAAAAAAGTAATAGATAAAGCTAAAGAAAATAAGATATTCTGTATAATTAGTCATAGGTCTGGAGAAACTAGTGATATTACTATAAGTCACCTTACTGTTGCTTTTAATATTCCTTTAATTAAAACTGGTATTTATGGTGTGGAAAGAGAAGTAAAGCTTAAAGAAGTGAAAAAAATTGAGATGCAAATTAAATTAAAAAAGTTTGAGTAGAAAGCTTTATATAGTACTTTTTTGTTCGGTTTTTGATATGGCAGAAGAAAATTATTTGGTACCTTTGGAAAATTATTTAGAAGCAGGAATTCATATTGGTACAAAAATTAGAACTAAATTTATGTCTAAGTTTATTTACAAAGTTAGATCTGATGGATTATCAGTTTTGAATGTTGATACAATTGATGAAAGATTAGGAATAGCATCAAAATTATTAAGTCAATATGAGTCAAGTGAAATACTTGTAGCTTGTAGAAGAGAAAATGGATGGAAGGCAGTTAAAATGTTTGCTAAAACAATTGGTTGTGAATCTTTTATTGGGAGATACCATCCAGGTACATTAACTAATGTTGATTTGGAAGATTTTGTTGAAGTTAAAGTAATTTTGGCAGTTGACCCAATACCAGATAAGAATATAATTGATGATGCTAAAATATTAGGTATTCCAGTAATTTCACTTTGTGATACTAATAATGAATTATCTTATGTTGATTTGGTTATTCCTTGTAATAATAAGGGTAAAAAAAGTCTAGGTCTTATATTTTGGGTATTGGCTAAAGAATACTTGAAATCTAAGGGGATAATTAAAACAGATAAAAATATGGATAAGTCCATAGAAGATTTTACAGCAATGTAAAATTACTTTTTTTCTTAAAAAAACAATGATTCTCGGAAGCTATTCTTCTTCTCTTGCTTCTTCATATGAATCTTCATAACCACTCATAAAGGCTTCTTCTTCTGAAGATATTTCATCATCTTCTAATCTTTGTTCTCTGCCTTCATCTTCGTATATTGTCTCTTTTTTGAAATTATGTTCATCCATATTTTGAAAATTTATTATTCTCTATTTAAATCTTTTGGAGTTACATAATAATAGTAAGATTTATTAAAACAATTCTATTTCCGGTAGATATATGAGAAAAAGTGTTTGTGATGGACAGTATTATTCTAAGGATTTTAATGAGTTAGATATTCAGATTAGAGATGGTTTTGATTCTGATTTTGGACCTGGAGATTTACCAATAAGTTCTAGGGATAAAAAAACTTTCGGAATAATCGTTCCACATGGAGATCAGAAAATAACTTATCCTTGTTCTGCATGGGCATATAAAGAAGTTGCTGAATCTAAGTTTCCAGATGTTTATGTTATTCTTGGTACTAGTTATGTTAACAATGGTTTTAAATTATCTATGGAGAACTGGGAAACCCCTTTTGGAGTTGTTAAAGTTGATGAAGGTCTTGGAAAGTTATTAACAAAGGAATTGAACTTTTTACATGTAGATAATGATGCACATAAAAAAGAGTTTGGTATAGAAGTTCAATTACCTCTTCTGCAATTTGTTTCTCGAGATAATCTACATAATGTTAGAATTTTACCAATATTAATTGGAAAAGATACAGATTATGAAAAATTAAAAATTTTGGGTAGGGCACTTGGTGAATCTGAAAGAAATATTTATATCATTTCTACTATGAATTTTACTCATTATGGTGGTAGATATAACCACATTCCTTCTATGTTAGATTCTGGTACAGAAGTTAAAAGTGTAGATAAAGAAGCGATAAGATTTATTGAAAATTTAGATAGTGAAGGATTTTTTAAACATTGTAAAGAAAAGAATCTGAATTTCTCTAGTTTGGGCCCTGCTGTTGTTACTATTGAAGCTTGTAGGGATAATGGAAGTAAAAATGCTAAATTATTAAGATATTATACTTCTAGAGATTTTCATGGACATAAAGATGATTTTGTAGGATTTGGCAGTCTTGTTTTTGAATGAAAAGATTTAAAATAATAAACTTAATGTGGTTTGTAATGATATTCGATATTTTTAAAGATAATCTGATAGTTGCAGATAATGCAGTCTATAAAAAAAATGTAATGTTTAAGGTTAAGGGGTTAATGTTTACTAAACCTTTGAAACATGGAGATGCTATAATCTTAGAGTCCCCAGTTGAGGGGATATTAGAAACAACTTTACATATGCTTTTCGTATTTTATCCAATTGATATTCTTTGGTTAAATGCAGAAAGAGAAATTGTTGATCTTCGTAGAAAGGTTATGCCCTTTAGACCCTGGATAGTTCCTAAAAAGGCTGCAAAGTATGTAGTGGAAATGAAATCTGGCTCTGCAAAATCTTTGAAAGTTGGAGATAAATTAAAATTTAAACACCAATCTTCTTTCTAGCTTTTTGAATTATTTTTTTTACGGGCATGTGCAATAAAATTGATAATCCTAGTAATAAAAATATAGTTCCTGGTAAAATAGGTATTATGTATCCAATTAATGCCATTATTAAAAATATTATTCCTAATGGTACTGCTATAATTTGAATCATAATATTATTTTCTTTTTTATATTTTTAAATCTTTTTATAGAAACTTATATAAAGAATCTCCTTAAGTTTTAGGTTATGAATGTAGAAATTATTGCACTCGGCGGATACAGTGAAGTTGGTAAAAATATGACTGCTGTAAAAGTCGGTGACGAAGTTGTAGTTATAGATTGTGGATTCTATTTACCTAGCCTTGTAGAATTTCAAGAAGGTGGAGGAAATAAAAAATATTTAACTACTAAAGGTTTACAAAATATTGGTGCGATTCCAGATGATTCGCCTTTGGATAAAATGAAAGACAAGGTGAAAGCTTTTGTTGTTTCTCATGCCCATCTTGATCATGTGGGGGCTGTTCCCTATATTGCTAAAAAATATAAGACACCAGTAATTGCTACTCCTTATACTATTGAAGTTTTGAAATCATTGGCTAGGGATGATGATTTAAAAATAAAAAATAAATTAATGCCAATTGAAACAGGCAGTGGCCTTGTTAAAGTTTCAAAAAATATTTCCATTGAATTAATTGCTATGACTCATTCAACTATTGATGTTGCAACTATTGCAATCCATACTCCAGAAGGAGTTATTTTGTATACTAATGATTTTAAGTTTGATAATCATCCAGTTGTTGGAAAAAAACCAGATTATAATAGATTGAAAAAATTAGGAAAAGAAGGAAATGTTAGGGTGTTAATAATTGATTCTTTATATTCTTCAAAAGGAATGAAAACTCCTTCAGAAAATGTTGCTAGAGAGATGTTGAAAGATATTATGTTTGGTGCCGATAATAAAGGGCATGCAATGTTTATTACGAGTTTTGCTAGCCACATGGCTAGATTAAAAAGTATGATTGATTTTGGTAAAAAATTAAATAGAAAAATAATTTTTATGGGGAGATCCTTATCAAAATATACTAAAGCTGCTGAAAATATTGGTTTAGTTGATTATTCAAAAGATGTTGAAATACTTACTTATGCTAGACAAGTTGAAAAGACTTTGAAAAGAGTTGAGAAAAACAGAGAAGATTATTTAGTTGTATGCACTGGTAGTCAGGCTGAACCTAATGCTATTCTTACAAGGATTGGAACTGGACAATTGCCATTTAAATTTGTACATGATGATCACATTATTTTTTCAAGTAAAACTATCCCAGTTGAACCAAATATTGGAAATAGGGAAAAATTGGAGAGACAATTGAACGGTAAGGGAGTTAGAATTTTTAGAGATATACATGTTTCTGGTCATGGTTCTATTGAAGATATGAGAGATATGATTGATATGGTGAATCCAGAAGTTATTATTCCGGGGCATGGAGATCATAAAGTTGTAAGTAATATTGAACAATTGACAGATATTCTTGGTTACAGGCCGGGAAAATCCTTAATATATTTAACTAATGGTAAAACTTACAAAATAAAATGAAGAAAGAATTTAGTTATTTAGTTCTTATTGTTCTTATTGCTAATTTGGTTTTATTTGCTTTTCAATTAATTGACCAACTTCTTTTTTGGGGCATAATTATTTCTGGAGCTTTATATGCATATAAAATATTACCTAGACTTAGAAAGTAATTCTATGTTGTTGAAATTAATTTTTTTTGAATCTAGTTATTTGAGATTCTTATAATTTTATTATTTCATTCTATTTATATGTTTTTGTTTAGATAAGATTAATAATGTTTGATGATTTCTCTTTTTTATGAAGTTTGCACATTTAGCGGATTGTCACATAGGTGGTTGGTCTGATCTTAAATTAAAAGAGTTGAATATGAAAGTTTTTTCTAATGCTATTGAGAAATGTATTAGTAGAAAAGTAGATTTTGTTTTAATTGCCGGAGATTTGTTTAATACTGCTTTGCCTAGTATTGATCTAATAAAAGAAACTACTTTGCATTTGAAAAAGTTAAAAGATAGTGAAATTTCTTGTTATATTATACCTGGAAGTCACGATTATTCTCCTTCTGGTAAAACTATGCTAGATGTATTTGAAAATGCTGGTTTAGTTGTTAATGTTGTAAAATTAAATGATAATAAGTTAGAATTTACAGAAGATAAGTCTGGTGTGAAAATTACTGGTTTGTTTGGTAAAAAAGTTGGTTTGGAAAAGAGTTATTATGAATTGTTGGATAGAATCAATTTGGAGAGTGAACAAGGTAAGAAAATATTCATGTTCCATACTACTTTGACTGAATTTAAACCTGAACATTTGGCTATGATTTCTTCTGAACCTGCAGCAATTTTGCCCAAAGGTTTTGATTATTATGCTGGAGGGCACCCGCACTATATTTTTAATGAAGTTAAAGAGCCATATGGTAGGATTGCTTATCCCGGAGCATTATTTCCTAATAATTTTGGAGAATTAGAGAGATTTGAACATGGGGGTTTTTGGATAAATTCTTTTGAAGATTCAGAATATATTCCTATTAAGTTAAAATCTGTTCAAAAATTTAAGATTGATTTGACTGGTAAGGATTCTAATCAGGTTAAGGATTATATTTTAGATAAAATAGATATGAATAAAATTATTGATTCTATTGTTTTGTTGAGATTAGTTGGTGTTTTAGAAAGTGGGAAGTTGTCTGATATTGATTTTAAGGGTTTGTTTGATTCTTTGAGTTCTGCTTTTGTAGTTTTGAAAAATACTTCTGCCTTGAAAATTAAAGAGTTTGAAGAATTGGATGTTGAAGATAATGTTGAAGAAGAGTTAGTTAAGAAAAATATTTCTAATAGTGATTTATTTAATTCTTTATTAGAATCTTTAGATAAGGAGAAATTGGATGGTGAAAAGAACTTAGATTTTGAGTTGAGAGTTTTGAAAGATAGTTTGGAGGTTCTTAGTTTATGAGAATTAAAAATATAACTTTGGAAAACATTAGAAGTTATGGTAATAAAAAAATAAATTTTCCAGAAGGAAGTATTTTGTTAAGTGGGAATATTGGTTCAGGTAAGACATCTTTATTATTGGCTATTGATTTTGTATTATTTGGTTTGAGAAAAGGCAATCTTTCTGGCAATGGTTTGTTAAGAAAAGGAAAGGATGAGGGTTTTGTTGAATTAAATTTTGAGATAGGGGGCAAAGATATTATTATAAGAAGAAATCTCAAAAGATCTAAAGATAAAATTAATC
>CAZTYO010000012.1:13261-17850 GCA_964617925.1 Candidatus Woesearchaeota archaeon | reverse complement strand
GCTACTAACAAATCTCAGAAAGTTTTGCCCACTTTTTTACATTCCGAACTACTGAATAAATCAAAAGATTTATAAACAATATATTCTCCATATCAATCCCCTACTGTACGTTGCAGTCGCTGATTCTTAGAAGGAAGACTATAAAAAGATTTAAATAGTGGATAAGTTCCACAAAAAGAACAATGGCAACACCAAGCAAACCAAGATCAGGAAGTCTACAGTTTTGGCCAAGAGTTAAAGCTAGACGAAGTCACCCGAGAATAAGAAATTGGGCAGAATTAGATATAAACGGAGTCTTAGGATTTGCAGGTTATAAAGCAGGAATGACTCATGTTTCAATAATAGATAAAGAAAATCAAGTAACAAAGGGAGATAAGATATCTATTCCGGTGACGATTATTGAATGTCCTCCATTAAAACCTTTTTCTTTAAAATTTTACAAAAAAACTCCATACGGAACAAAAACAATTTCTGAAGTACATTCAAAAAAATTCGAGAAAGAATTATCACGAAAATTAATTTTACCAAAAAAAGAACTTAAAGAAGAAGTTCCAAAAGAATATGATGAAATTAGATTATTAGTATATACTCAACCAAAATTAACCGGTATTGGAAAAAAGAAACCAGAAATATTTGAATTAAAAATAAATGGCGGTATAGAATATGCAAAATCATTATTAGAAAAAGACATAAATTTAGAAAATGTTCTAAAGCCTGGCCAATATGTAGATATTCATTCAGTAACTACTGGAAAGGGTTTTCAAGGAGTAGTTAAAAGATTTGGAGTTTCATTAAAATCACATAAATCAGAAAAGAAAAGAAGGGCTGTAGGAAACTTAGGTCCATTCACTCCTAGAAAAGTATCTTTCAAGGTGCCACAAACAGGTCAAATGGGTTTTCATAGTAGAACAGAATATAATAAGTTAATAATTGGGATGGGTGCAGATCCTGCAGATGTAAACCAAAAAGGTGGAATCAAAGGATTTGGTTTGGTAAAAAATAATTATTTATTAATAAAAGGATCCGTGGGTGGTCCGAATAAACGTTTAATAAAGTTCACAAAATCAATAAGAGGAAAGAAAGATATAGGAGATCAGGAAATTAAAGTAATAAGTACGAGTTCGAAACAATGAAAGCACAAATATTTGATACAACTGGAAAAAAGAAATCTGAAATGGTACTTCCTAGTCAATTTAATGAAGAGATTAGGGAAGATTTAATTAAAAAAGTGGCTGTAGCGCTATTAGCGAATAAAAGACAACAATATGGTGCAAAATTAAGGGCAGGATTAGATTATTCAGCAAGAGTATCAAAGAAAAGAAGAGATTTTAGAGGAAGTTACGGACATGGTATTTCAAGAGTTCCAAGAAAAGTTATTGTTAGGAGAGGGACAAGATTCATTTGGATAGGTGCAATAGTATCTGGTACGCGTGGAGGTAGAAGGGCTCATCCACCAAAGGCTGAAAAGATTTGGAATCAAAAGATCAATAAAAAAGAAAGATTAAAAGCAATTAGATCTTCAATTGCAGCAACATTAAATAAAGACTTATTAAAAGAAAGTGGATTCAATACATTTGATCCAATAATTATAGATAAATTGGAAGAAATTGAAAAAACAAAAGATTTAGTTAAAACATTAAATTTATTAAAATTAGATAAAGAATTAGAAAGATCAAAAGAAAAGAAGATTAGGGCAGGAATAGGAAAACTTAGGGGAAGAAAATACAAAAAGAAGAAAGGCCCTTTATTAGTAGTTGTTGAAGATTCTCCAGTAATCAAAGCAGCACAAAATATTCCTGGAGTTGAAATTTCGATTGTAAATTCATTAAATGTATCTTTATTAGCTCCGGGAACTAAACCTGGAAGATTAACAATCTGGTCTGCAGATGCAATAAAGAAATTAGAAAAAGAAAATTTATTTACTACAACAAACAAAAAGGAGATAAAGAGATAAAATGGATCCATATGATACAATAAAATATTTACTTGGAACAGAAAAAGCAGTTAGAATTCTTGAATCCGAGAATAAATTAGTTTGTATAGTAGATAAAAAAGCAACAAAACAACAAATAAAAGAAGCTGTAGAAAAAGCTTTCAAAGTTAAAATAATAAAATTAAATACTTTAATTACACCGCAAGGAAAGAAAAAAGCATACATAACTTTGTCTGCAGAAACTCCTGCAATAGATGTAGCTACTGAATTAGGTTTAATGTAAAATGGGTAAAAGAATAATATCACAGAGAAGAGGAAGAGGAACTTCAACTTATAGAGCTCCGAGTTTCCGATATAAAGGAATGGTTAGTCATAGAACTTATGATCAAACTGAAAAAGAAGGAGTCCTAAAAGGAAAGGTATTAGATATAGTTCATTGTCCTGGCCATTCGGCACCTTTAGCATTAATAGAATATGAAAATAAAGAGAGAATATTAACTCTTGCATGTGAAGGAATGAATACAAAAAAAGAAGTGCAATCGGGAGAATTAGCAGAAGCAAAAACTGGAAACTCATTACCAATTGGAAAATTAGAAATTGGTACTCAAATTTATAATATAGAAAAATCAGTTGGTGACGGCGGAAAATTCGTAAAAGCTGCAGGAAGTTCTGCAAGAATAGTTGCAAAAACTGGAAATAAAGTAAAAATAAGATTTGCATCAAAAAAACAAATGGAAATCACAGATACTTGCAGGGCAACAATTGGAATAGTTGCTGCAGGTGGTAAAAATGAGAAACCTTTTGTTAAGGCAGGTCATAAATTTTATACTATGCGGGCACGTAATAGGCTTTGGCCAAAAACATCTGGTGTAGCAATGAATTCAGTTGATCATCCGTTTGGTTCAGGAAGGGGAAGGCATATTGGTAAATCCAAAGTTGCACCTCGTAATGCTCCACCTGGAAGAAAAGTTGGTCCAATCAGGCCAAGAAGATTAGGAATAAAAAAAGGTAAGAGGCAATAAATATTAAAATGGCAAAAAAACAATTCACATTTTACGGAAAAACAGAAGAAACATTAACAAAGATGGAAATTTCAGAGTTTGCTAAATTATTGCCTGCAAAACAAAGAAGATCCTTACAAAGAGGATTCACTGAAGCACAAAAAAAATTGATAGATAAAGTAAAAAGAACAAATGCGGGAACTTACAAAAAAACAATAAAAACACAAAGTAGGAATATGACAATTTTGCCTTCAATGTTGGGTTTAACTATATTAGTTCATACTGGAAGAAAATTTGAAGCAGTTAGAGTTGTACCAGAGATGCTTGGTCATCGTCTTGGAGAATTTGCACCAACTAGAGTAAGACTCCAACATTCTTCACCTGGAATTGGAGCTACAAGATCTAGTGCATCACAATCAGTTAAATAAAAATGAGTAAAGAAAATATAAAAACGGAAGAAAAGAAAACTGAATCAAAAGCAGTTGAATCTACTAAACAACTAGAGGTTAAAGAAAAACCAAAAGTTGAGAAAAAAGTAGAGAAAACTAAAGTAAAAAGAAATAAAGATGATAATACTGCAATTGTAAATGTTAAAAATTTACCAATATCAACAAAGTTTTCGATTGAAATCACAAATCATTTACGGGGAAAAACAATAGAAAAAGCAAAAATGATTTTAGATGATTCAATTAAGTTAAAAAGAGCTATTCCAATGAAAAGATTCAACAAAGATACTGCTCATAAAGCAGGGATGGCCGCTGGAAGATACCCAGTAAAAGCATGTGAAACAATATCAAAATTATTAGATTCAGCAAAATCAAACGCTGAAGATAAAGGATTATCAACTGACGGATTATTTATATCAAAAATAAATGCTAATCAAGGAACTCATCAGATGCATCATGGAAGACTTCGTGGAAGAATGATGAAAAGAACACATATATCAATCACAGTTAAGGAATTTGAAAAATGATAGAGAGAGAAACAATAAAAAAGAAATTGGAGAAATTTGTGATAGAAAAATATATCTCAGATGAAGTAGATAAACCTGGATATAGTCATACAGAAATTCAAAGAACTCCATTAGGTGAAAAAATAACTATTCACACTTCAAAACCTGGATTAATTGTTGGTAGAGGGGGAGAATCTATAAGAAGTTTAACTGAAGTATTAAAGAAAAGATTTGGATTAGAAAATCCTCAAATAGAAGTAAATGAAGTAGAAAATCCTTTCTTAAATGCAGATGCAGTTGCAAAGAATATAGTTCATTCATTTAATAGATTTGGACCAAGAAGATTCAAATTAACTGGATATAGAATGTTAAAAAACATAATTGATGCGGGTGCACTTGGTGCAGAGATTGTTATAGCGGGAAGGGGAGTTCCAAGTAGTAGATCAAGAACTTGGAGATTTTCAGCAGGATATTTAAAAAAATCTGGAGATATTTCAGAAAATCATATTTTAAAATCAAGCAAAGTAGCACATTTAAAATCAGGAGCAGTAGGAATCAAAGTAAATATTTTAACTCCAGATGTAGATTTACCTGATAAGATAGTAATTTATGATGATGAGATTAAAGTTGAAGAAGTAGTTGAAGAAAAGAAAACTGAAAAGAAAGCTACTAAAAAAGAAAAAAAATCTGATAAGAAAAAAGA
>CAZTYO010000012.1:8240-13161 GCA_964617925.1 Candidatus Woesearchaeota archaeon | reverse complement strand
GAAAGTAGAAGAGAAAGTAGAAGAGAAAGTAGAAGAGAAAGTAGAAGAGAAAGTAGAAGAGAAAGTAACTAAAAAAGTTCCAACTGCTTCAGAATTAAAAGAAAAAAAAGAAGAATAAAATGGCAATAATAAAAAAGAACGAAATGAAGCAATTAAAAGCTGAAAGTTTAGGTAAGAAATTGCTAGATTTAAGAAAAGAGTTAGTAAAGATTAATATTCAAATTTCACTTGGAACACTTCCAGAAAATCCAGGAAGAGTTAGAGAGATAAAAAAAACTATAGCTAGACTTATAGCGCTAAAAAACAATACAGGAGGAATCAAGAAAGTTGAATAATATATGTCCAAAGTGTGGGTTACCTCATGATCTTTGTGTTTGTGAAACAATCGCAAAAGAAGAACAAAGAATCAGAATCCGAAAGGATAGAAAAAGGTACGGAAAACTCATGACTATCATAGAAGGCATTGAAAGTAACAATATAGATTTAAAAGATCTAACCAAAAAGTTAAAAAACAAATTTGCTTGCGGTGGAACTTTCAAGGAAGGTATGATAGAACTTCAAGGCGACCATGTCAAAAGAGTTAAAGAAGAGTTAATAAAACTTGGATTTAACGCAGACACGATTGAAGATTAAGATGGCAAATTTCAAAGATTTGCTAAAATCAGAGTTCATAGGTTTCGAAATAGAAGTGGCCGATGCTAAAAATCCTTCATTGATAGGATTAAAGGGCAAAGTCATAGATGAGACAAAAAACACGCTTATTATAAAGGCGAAAAAAACAGTAAAAATGCTGTTAAAAAAACAAATCACATTCAAAATCAACGGAAAACTAATCAACGGCGAAAAGATCTCGCTTAGATCAGAAGAAAGAATAAAAAAATGAAAAAAGAACAAAAAAACATAGGATTTAAGGCTGAAGTTCCTAATAAAACTTGTGAAGATAAAAATTGCCCATTTCATGGAAATCTTGGATTAAGGGGCAGAACATTTACTGGAGAAGTAACTTCAAAAGATTTACACAAAACTGCCAGAATAGAATGGAATTATAAAGTATTAGTTCCAAAATATGAGAGATATTTAAAGAAAACATCTCATTTAAAAGTTCATAATCCACCTTGTTTAAATGTTGCAATTGGAGACACAGTAAGAGTGGCAGAGTGTAGGCCAATAAGTAAATCAAAGAAATTCGCGATTATACAAATAATAAAAAAATCTGAAAAATGAAACCTATAAAATCAAAAGTAACAAAGACTATTAGCAGAGGAGCTAAACTTCATGTATGTGATAACTCAGGTGCAAAAATAGCGTATTTTATTTCAGTAAAAGGCGGTAAAACTAGTAAAGGGAGATCACCTTCCGCGGGAGTAGGGGACATGTTAACTGTTTCCATTGTAAAAGGAAATGTTGAAATGAGAAAAACAGTTGTTCAAGCAGTTTTAGTAAGGCAAAAAAAAGAGTTTAGAAGAGAAGACGGAACAAGAATAAAATTCGAAGATAATGCAGTAATAATTTGCAAGGATGAGAAAGGTAATCCAAAAGGAACAGTTTTCAAAGGTCCAATTGCAAAAGAAGCTACAGAAAGATGGTCAACCTTGGCAAAAGTAGCTAGCATAGTGGTATAAAAAAATGAAACAAATATTTTCAAAATTATGGAAATCTAGTAAACAACCTAGAAAACAGAGAAAGTATAGATATAATGCTCCTCTTCACTTAAAGAGAAAATTCATTTCAGTAAATTTATCAAAAGAACTTAGAGAAAAATATGGAAAAAGAAATGTCAAAGTCAGGGTAGAAGATACTGTAAAAATTATGACTGGGCAATTCAAGAAAAAAACTGGAAAAGTTTCAAAAGTTGATATGAAAAAACTAAAAATTTATGTTGAAGGTGCAGAGAATATTAAGAGAGATGGTTCAAAGGTTTTATATCCTATAGATCCATCAAATTTAATGATTACAAATTTAATCTTAACTGACGTAAAAAGAAAAGAGAGTTTGGAGAGAAAATAAAATGGGAAAATCTCACTTAAAAAGAATAGTAATGCCAAAAAGTTGGCCAGTTCATAGAAAGAAGAATGTTTGGATAACTAGGCCTAAAACTGGAGCTCATTCATTTAGAGTATCTATGTCTATAAATACAATCATGAAAGAAATGATGGAATGTGCAAATACTACAAAAGAAGTAAAACACATATTAAATGAAGGAAAGGTTCAAATTGATGGAGTAGTAAGAAAAGACTACAAATTTGCAGTAGGATTAATGGATGTAATAACTATAGGTGGAATTGCGAATTCAGTAAGATTATTATTAAATAAAAAAGGAAAATTCGTATTGCATGAATTGTCAAAATCAGAATCAACAATAAAACCAATAAAAGTAATTGGTAAAAAAATTTTGAAAGGAAAAAAAGTACAAATTAACTTTATTGATGGAAAGAATAGAATAGAGAAAGGAAATCATCAAGTAGATGAAACCGTTTTATTGGATTTTAAGACTAATAAGATTAAAGAATCAATAGCTTTTGAAAAAGGAGCAATAGTTTACATCATTGGTGGTGCAAGAGTAGGAGAAATGGGAATAATAAAAGAAATAATTGATTCAGAAGGATCAAACCCTTCACATATAGTTTGCACAAAAGGGAAAGAAGAATTTAAAACATTAAAAAAATACGCATTTGTTATTGGGAAATCAAAACCAATAATATCACTACCAAAATAAAATGAATAAAATGAGAGAATTAAGGATAGAGAAGGTTACATTAAATATTGGAACTGGTGAAGCTGGAGAAAAGTTAGAAAAAGCACAAAATCTTTTGAAAACAATTACTGGGGCGAAACCAATTATACTATCTGCAACAAAAAGAATTCCTACTTGGGGAGTTAGACCAGGGTTAGAACTCGGAACAAAAGTAACTCTTAGGGGAAAAAAGGCTGAAGAAGTATTGGCAAGAATTTTTCAAGCAAAGGACAATATACTAGATGAAAAATCTTTCGATAATCAAGGAAATTTCGCAATGGGATTAACAGAGTATATTGACATTGAAGGTTTAACTTACATGCCAGAAATTGGTACAATGGGGCTAGATATTGCAGTAACTTTAGAAAGAAAAGGATTCAGAATAAAAAGGAGAAAGTACTTCAAAAAGTCAGTTCCTGCAAAACATAGAATCTCTAAAGAAGAAGCAGTAGAGTTTATTAAATCAAAATTCAATTTGAGTTTCAAAGAGGAAGAGGAATAAAATGACTACAAAGAATCACGAAAAAGTGTTTAAGCAATTGGATAAAAAACCAGTAAAGAAACAAAAATTCATAAAACACAATAAACCAAGAGAAAGAAGTTGTGGCGAGGCACTTAGAACTTGTAAAATTTGCGGAAGAACTGGTGCACATATAAGAAAATATGGTTTAGGATTATGTAGACACTGTTTTAGAGATTTTGCAAAGTCTCTAGGATTCAAAAAATATTCATAAGGATAAAAAATGGCAATGAACGATACACTATCAAATGCATTATCACACATCTTGAATAGTGAAAACTCAGGAAAAAAGGAATGTGAAATAAATAATGCATCAAAAGTTATGGTTGAAGTATTAAATATTTTGAAAGAAAACAAATATGTTGGAGATTTCAAATTAGTAAAAACAAATAAGGGAAATTTGATTGAAATAAATCTTATTGGTGGGATAAATAAATGTGGAGCAATAAAACCAAGATTCCCAATAAAAAAAGAAAATTTTGAAAAATTTGAAAAAAGATATCTTCCAGCTAAGGATTTTGGAATATTAATAGTATCAACATCACAAGGAATGATGACTCATAATAAAGCAATGGAGAAAGAAATCGGAGGAAAACTGATCGCATATTGTTATTAAAATGGTAAAATTAGACATATTGGATTTTGTAAAAATACCTGAAGGTGTGGAAGTTACACTAGATGGTGCTGTGATTTCTGTAAAAGGAAAAACAGGTGAACTTTCAAAAGATTTACTTAGTCCAATTGTTGAAATGAAAGTAGAAGAAGGAAAAATTACTTTGAAAGTAACTAAGGCTACAAAAAGAGAAAAAAGATTATTAAATACTGCAAAAGCACACATATCAAACTTATTAAATGGGGCATTGGAAGAATATACTTACAAATTAAAAATTTGTTCAGGTCATTTCCCAATGTCTGTAAATTTAGAAGGGAATAAGTTAGTTATAAAGAATTTCCTTGGAGAACGAGTTCCAAGAAAAGCAAGAATAATGGAAGGCTCAAAAGTAGAAATAAACGGAGAGGAAGTGATAGTAACTTCTTCAGATAAAGAGAAAGCAGGACAAACTGCAGCAAATATAGAATCATCAACAAGAATAAAAAATAGGGATAGAAGAAGATTCCAAGACGGAATATATATTACAGAGAAAGCAGGAGTAAAAGTATGAAAAAATTAATCTCAGAGTTAAGGAAGAAGAAACCAAAGTTTAAGAGAACTGATTCAAATAAATATAAGTTCAAAAACAAATGGAGAGCACCTAGAGGTCTTCAAAATAAACAGAGATTAAAAAGAAAAGGTCACGTAAAACAACCTTCAATCGGATATGGATCTCCTGCAAATATAAAATATTTAGAATCAACAACTGGATTAAAACCAGTAGTAATATCAAACTTCAAAGACATAGAAAATATAGATTCAAAAACTGAAATTATTCTTATTAGTAAGAAAGTAGGGGTAAGGAAAAAGATTGAATTATTAAAAAAATGTCAAGAATTAAAATTAGATGTATTTAATGTTAAAGAAATCAGTGAATACTTATCAACTGTTGAGAAATCAATGAAAGATAAAAAAACAAGTAAACAAAAAGCAATAGAAAAGAAGAGAAAAGAAAAGGAAGAAGCCCTTAAAAAGAAAGAAGGAAAAGATTCAGAAAAGAAAGAAAAGAAAGAAG
>CAZTYO010000012.1:0-8140 GCA_964617925.1 Candidatus Woesearchaeota archaeon | reverse complement strand
GAAGCCCTTAAAAAGAAAGAAGGAAAAGATTCAGAAAAGAAAGAAAAGAAAGAAGAAAGAATAAAAAAAGAAGTAAATGAATCAAAACCAAAAGAAATAAAAGAAATAGTAGAAAAAAAACCAAAAGATACGACACAATCTAAATCAGGACACTCAAAAAGTAGTGTGCCAGGAAATAAACAATGAACTTATCAAATCAAAAAAGGATCGCTGCACAAGTATTGAAAGTTGGTGTAACTAGAGTTTGGATAGATAATGAAAAGATAAGTGAAGTTAAAGAAGCTGTAACAAAACATGATATAAGATCTTTAATTAATGAAGGAATAATCAAAGCTAAGCCAGTAACTGGAGTTTCAAGAGTAAGAGCAAGAAAACGAATGGTTCAAAGAAGCAAAGGTAGGCAAACTCAGGCAGGATCTAGAAAAGGTAAGAGAACTGCAAGACTTCCAAGAAAAAAAGCATGGATATTAAAAACAAGAATTCAAAGAAAATTTTTAAAAGATTTGAGAGACAATAAAAAAGTTGAACCTTCAGTATATAGGAATTTATACAGAAAGGTTAAGGGGAACTTTTTTAGAAGTAGGGCACACGTAAAATTATATATGAAGGAGCACGAGTTATTTAAAAATGTCAAAAAGTAAAACATATACTGTAGGATTTAAAAGAAAAAGAACTAAGAAAACTGATTATAGGAAGAGATTAAGACTTGTTGCTTCCGATAAAATTAGAATAGTAATAAGGCAAACTACAAATAATATACTAATACAGGCAGTAAATTTTTCAGAAAAAGGAGACAAGGTAATTAAAACTGTAAAAAGTTCAGATTTAAGAAATTTTGACTGGAAAGAAAATACTGGAAATACTTCATCTGCTTATTTGACTGGTCTTTTATTTGGAAAATTAACGAAAGATACAGTAAAAGAAGGAATAATAGATTTAGGTTTAAGAAGATTATTAAAAGGATCAAGATTGTCTGCAGCAATAAAAGGAGTAATTGACTCTGGGATAGAAGTTCCAGCATCAGACTCCATATTTCCAACAAAAGAAAGAATAAAGGGAATAGGAAAGACAAAAGATTTATCAACTCAATTTGAAGCAACAAAAAAGAAAATAGAGAGCACAAAATGAAGAAAGACGAAAGAAGAAAAGAGACTAAGAAAATAGTAAAAGAACTTAGTAGTAGAGATAGGAAAGACAGAGAAACTTCAAGAAAAGAAGCATTAATCTCTGCATGGATTCCCAAAACTGCTACAGGTAAAAAAGTCAAAGCTGGAGAATTAAAAGATATTAGTAATATCTTAGACAGTGGAGAAAATATATTAGAATCTGAAATCGTCGATGTTCTTATCCCAGAACTTCAACAAGACCTTTTAGAAATTGGACAAGCAAAGGGTAAATTTGGTGGAGGGAAAAGGAGCATTTGGAAACAAACTCAAAAGAAAACAAAAGAAGGAAACAAACCAAGTTTCGCAACAATGGCAGTAGTTGGGAATATGAATGGTTTTGTTGGCGTAGGATATGGTAAAGCAAAAGAAACTGTTCCTGCAAGAGAAAAAGCTTCAAGAAAAGCAAAATTAGGAATTATGAAAGTTAGAAGAGGATGTGGATCATGGGCCTGTAATTGTGGAGAACAACATTCAATCCCTATCAAAACAAAAGGAAAGAATGGTAGCGTAGTTGTTGAATTAATTCCTGCACCAAAAGGTACAAAATTGGTAGTTCAAAAAGAAATAAGGAAAATATTAGAATATGCTGGTGTGAAGGATGTATACTCAAAAACATATGGTCAGACTGGAACAAGTTTGAACCTTATTCGTGCAACACTCAAAGCATTGCAAAATTTAAATTTATTAAAAGTGAATCCAGATTTTATTAAAAGATCAGGTTTAATTGAAGGAAAACAGAAATGAAAAAAATAGCAATAGTTAGGATAGCTGGAGAGCATGGATTAATTGTAGATGTAAAAACTACTTTGAAGTTATTAAATTTACATAAAAAGAATAGTTGTTCAGTTGTTCCAAATACAGAAATTTTTGTAGGTATGTTAAAGAAAATAAAAGATTATGTTACTTGGGGAGAAATTAATGAAGAAACGTTTTCAGAATTACTTTCAAATAGGGGAAGAATAAGAGGTAACAAAAAGATAGATGAAGCATATATGAAAGAGAATATTAAAATGACTATTGTTGAATTTTCAAAGAAATTCATAGAAGGTGAAAAAAACCTAAAAGATATTCCGGGATTAAAACCTTTCTTTAGATTAAGTCCTCCAAGAAAAGGATTTGAAAGAAAAGGAACAAAAAAACCATTTTCTATTGGTGGAGTGTTGGGGTATAGAAGAGAAAAAATTAATGATCTTATTAAGAGAATGATATAATGACTGCAACAAAAAGAAAAAAAAATTCAAGGATGCGTGCACATACAACTCATGGATGGGGTTCAATGAAAAAACGTAGAGGAGCTGGAAACCGTGGTGGAAGAGGTATGGCTGGAACAGGTAAGCGAGCAGCACAAAAAAAACAGTCAATTTTAAAAAAATTCGGAAATGCTTATTTTGGTAAACATGGATTCAAAACACCAAATTCAAAATTAAAAGCAAAAGAAAAAACAATAAATCTTTCTACTTTAGAAATAAGTCCAGAAAAATTTGGTTCAAAAAAAGGAGATATTTTTATTTTAGATCTTTCGAAATATGATAAAGTTCTTGCAAAAGGGACTATTACAAAAAAATTAGATATAACTTGCAAATCATTTTCAGCCAAGGCAATAGAAAAAATAGAGGCTGCCGGCGGTAAAGCAACAAAATGTTCTTAAATAATTTATTAATGAATTTACCGGAAGTTAAGGGACCTTTAGAGTCTAAACTAGGGTTCAAAACTAAGATGAAGTGGACCTTAACAATTTTAATAGCTTTTTTTGTGTTATCTATGATACCTTTATTTGGATTAGGGAATAACGCATTATCTCAATTTGAACAATTATCTATAATTTTGGGTGCAAATTTTGGTTCAATTATGTCATTAGGTATAGGGCCGATCGTAACAGCATCCATTGTTTTACAATTATTGACAGGTTCAGGAATTTTAAACTTGGATATGACAACTTCAGAAGGAAAGAAATATTTCCAAGGTTTACAAAAATTATTGGCAATTTTTTTCATAGTATTTGAAGCAATAGTATATGTATTCATGGGTGGTTTATCTCCAGATGGATTTAATGAAATTGTTTATGCGGGGACTGCAGCATATTTTCCATTCCAATTAATATTAGTTTTTCAACTAATAATGGGGGGTATGTTACTTTTATTTATGGATGAAGTAATCAGTAAATGGGGTTTTGGTTCAGGATTAAGCTTATTCATTGCAGCAGGAGTATCACAACAAATATTCATTAGAGCATTTTCACCATTAACAACTGCAGGTACCTGGGCGTTCGGTTCAGGATTGGCACCAGTAGGTGCAGTGTGGGTATTCTTTAAATCATTAATTAATGCGGAAC
This sequence comes from Candidatus Woesearchaeota archaeon, assembly GCA_964617925.1. Taxonomy (GTDB): domain Archaea; phylum Nanobdellota; class Nanobdellia; order SCGC-AAA011-G17; family PNOQ01; genus JABHIB01. The sequence goes on along the minus strand of CAZTYO010000012.1, from coordinate 4,642 downwards.
TAATTGGTGCTGCAAAACCATTTTTCGCAATTTTATTTACATTCATAGTATTCGCAGTATCAGTTTATGCGCAAGCAATGAAAGTAGAAATTCCGCTTTCTTTCGGCCGAGTTAGAGGACACGGAATAAGGTGGCCATTGAGATTTTTATACACTAGTAACATCCCAGTTATTTTGGTAGCTGCACTTATAGCAAATGTTCAATTGTGGGCAAGATTGCTACAAAATAGAGTAGCAGAAACCGGAATAATGCACTGGATTTCAGTTCATATATTCGGACAGTTCTCGGGAAATCTTCCACAATCAGGTTTAGTTTTCTGGACTTACTCTCCAAATTTGATAGATTCAATAATTACAAAATCATTAACTCCTACAATGTTATTACAAAGTTTGACTTATATATTATTTATGATTGGAGGGGCAGTATTGTTTTCCATTTTCTGGGTTCAAACCTCTGGAATGGATGCTAAATCTCAAGCTAAACAAATAATGTCTTCAGGATTAAGAATACCTGGTTTCAGAAGTGATCAAAGAGTATTAGAAAGATTATTAAAAAGATATATTATGCCTTTAACGGTTATGGGTGGTATTGCTGTAGGTCTTTTAGCAGCAATGGCAGATTTAACTGGTGCATTGTCTAGAGGTACAGGGATATTACTTGCAGTTATGATTATCTACAGGTTATATGAAGAAATCGCTCAACAGCATATGATGGATATGAATCCGGCTATGAGGAAGATGATGCAAACATAAGGAAAAGTTTAAAAATAGACCATTCAAGGAGATAAATATGTTAGATTCACTATTTAATGCAATTTTTGGAAGTATGATTGACAAGTCACCAATAGCTGCGCTATTGTTTATATCTTTCTTACTTACAACTTTAGTAACAGTTTTTTATAAATTGTTTACAGATCAAGAATTGATAAAATCATTGAAGAAGGAAATGAAAGAAATTAGAGAAGATATGAAAAATTTCAAAGATGATCCAGAAAAAACATTAGAGTTGCAAAAAGAATCTATGCAAAAATCAATGACTCATATGAAACAAACAATGAAACCAACATTTATAACTATGTTACCATTGTTGATTATATTCAGTTGGTTGAGAGGAGTTTATGGAGAAGTAGATTTAAACTTCTTAGGATTCCACAACTGGTTATGGATATACATCATATCATCAATCTTATTTAGTATAGTAATAAGGAAATTATTAAAGGTACATTAAAATGCCAGCAGGAAAACATAAATCACGGACATTAAGGAGAGTTTTTGTAAAATCTCCAGGGAAGAAAACTAAGATACAATATAGACAAAGAAAACCATCAAAGATTACATGTCATGAATGTGGGAAAGATTTACATGGTACACCTCATTTGATAACATCAAAATTTAAGAATCTTTCAAAGTCAAAGAAAAGACCTCAAAGACCTTTTGGTGGAAATCTATGTTCTTCATGTATGAGGAAAAGAATATTACATTCAATAAGTAATAAGGAGAAAAAATGATAGAGCTAGGCAGAGTTTGCATAAAAATTGCTGGAAGGGATGCAGGAGAAATTGCAATAGTAGTAGAAAAAGTGGATGATAATTTTGTTTTAATAGATGGAAATGTAAGAAGAAGAAAATGTAATATATCTCATCTAGAACAAACTGATAAAGTTATAAAAATTAAAAAAAGTGCATCAACGGAAGATATTCATAAGGCAATGTCTGTTGAGGGGTTAGATGTTAAAGAAAAGAAAGTAGTTAAGAGAACAAAAAAAGAGAAAGTAGAAGAAAAGAAAACAAAAAAGAAAACAACTACTGAAAAAATAAAGGAAACAAAGAAGAAATGAGCCAAGATAATAATTTACAAAGTAAACAGTTTGAATTACAGTTTTTACAGCAACAAATTCAACAAACTGAAGAACATTTACATTCCTTGAAGCACCAATCATCTGACCTTAAAAGATTGAGTGAAAGTTTAGGTGAAGTAAAGGCAACAAAAAAAGACGGGGATATGGTTGTTCCTCTTGGAGCTGGAATGTTTGTGGAAGCAAAAGTAAAAGATTCTCAAGAAATTTTAATGAATGTAGGTGCAGGCATTTTAACAAAAAAAAGTTTTGAAGGAGCTAAGAAAATATTAGAAAAACAAACAGAAGATTTGGAAAATTTAATAAAACAGATGGAAGAAACATTAAATAATCTGCTGTCTCAAGCTCATTCATCACAAGAGAATTCAGAAAAATAATTTTTTTATAAATCACATATTTTTTAAATAATCTTTACTTACTAATTTTATGGATCTTAAGAAAGAAGAGATTATATCTTATTATTCTAGGGAAGATATTCAAGAAGAAATTTTTAGAGAATCTAAAGATAGAGAGATAGCTGTACGATATGCAGAAGGAGGATTTGGTAAAAGGCCAGATATCTTACAATTCAAGAATGATGTCTCAGAGTTAGCAAAGCAAGGAGTTACTTCTTTTCATATGTCTGAAGAAAGATGGGAAAATCCATTAGATCTAAGAACGGGGATGAATAGAAAACAATTAGATGAGTTAAGGAAGGGATGGGATTTAGTATTTGACATAGATAGTCCAGATGTAGAATTTTCAAAAGTTGTCGCAGAGTTATTAATTGATTCATTGAAATTTAATGATATAGAAAATATAGGTTGCAAATATTCAGGAAATAAAGGATTTCATTTAGTAGTTCCATTTGAATCAATGCCAGAAACAATTAATCAAAAAGAAACTAGGACTTTGTTTCCGGAATTAGCGAGAACAATCATGGCATATTTGATAGGGATGATAGAAGAACCATTAAAACAAAAAATAGAAGATTTAAATTTAGATATTAATATAGAAGAGTTATTACAAGTAGATATAGTTTTGATTTCTAGTAGGCACATGTTTAGGGCACCATATTCATTACATGAAAAATCAGGGTTAGTAAGTATACCTTTAGATGTAAACAATATTTCAGAATTTAAGAAAGAACAAGCAAAAATAGGGAATGTTAATACAGATATAATGTTTACAAAAAAAGACATAATAAAAAATGAAGCTAGAAAATTGATTATGCAAGCACATGATTGGGAATCGAGAAATAAAAGAATAATCGATGCTCCTGAAAAAGAAGTGGCAGAATTTCAAGAATTAGATTACAAAGTGGATGAACAATTTTTTCCACCATGTATAAAGAAAGGATTGGAAGGTTTGAAAGATGGGAAAAAACGTTTCTTATTTATTTTATTAAATTTTTTAAAGAGTTGTAAATGGAAAGATGAAGAAATAGAGAAAAGAGTAAAAGAATGGAATGAAGAAAATAGTGAATCATTACACGAGACTTATCTACTTTCTCAATTATCTTGGAATAAAAGGCAAAAAGAAACAAGGATGCCCCCAAATTGTTCAAATATGGCATATTACAATGATTTAAGGATATGTCTAAAAGATAATTTTTGTCAGAAAGTAAAGAATCCAGTTAACTATGCAATACGAAGGTCACGATTTGGAAGAAAAAAAACAAAGAAAAATGCCAAACAATAAGGTTTATAAATGGTTTAACTAATACAAAAAATTATGGGAAGAATCAAAACAACACTAATCAAGAGAACAACTTTAAAGCTTTTCAAAGATCATTCTGATGAATTCAAAACATCTTTCGATGAAAACAAGAAGGTAGTTGAGAAATTTGCAGATACAAAATCAAAAAAACTGCGAAATATCATAGCTGGATATGTTACTAGATTAAAAAAGAAAGATACTTTGTAACTCTTATATTAAATATTTATATTAATATTTCGGGAGGGATACAATGACAGAAGAAAATAAAACTACAGAAGAGAAGACTACAGAAGTAAAATTAAAAGAAACTTCAAAAGAGAAAGAGGATTCTAAAAATGATTCAGTTATTTTTGTTGGAAACAAACCATTTATGAGTTATGTGACCGGAGTAGTTATGCAATTTACTACTAAAGATATTCCAGAAGTAGTAGTTAGAGCAAGGGGAAAATTTATTTCGAGAGCAGTAGATATAGCGGAAGTAGTTTCAAAAAGATTTCTTGAAAACGTTGTAGATATAGGAGATATCAAAATAGATTCTGAAGAGTTTCAAAATAAAGAAGGAAAAACAGTAAGAGTAAGTACAATAGATATTTCACTAAACAAAAAATAATTAACTTTTATTTTTTATTTTCACTTTTTCTTTTAATCCTTTTATATTTAGTGGAAAATCTTGTTTATATTCCAATTCATACCTCAATGCGATTTCGGCCTTATATAATTCTTTTCCCAAATATGCCGCATGGTCTAATCTGGATATAAGTTTCTCCCTTATTAAAGTATTAACAACATCGATAGAATTATCTCCATAAATTATTTTAGTTATAATATGTTTATTTGTAGTAAAACCTGCTTCAAGTCTTTTTTTATCTTTGTTTACTCTAATTAGAAAATATCCTTTTTTATCTTGAACCCATTCGCCAATAGGATCATAATTTGCAGCGATTATTTCTTTTATGTCTTCTTTTTGTGTAAAAAATTTAAGTTTGTCCCCCATGTTCTTTAATTTAATTTAATCATTTATAATCTTTTCTTTAGGGCTTTGCACATTAATTAAGCCTCACATCGTGTTACCTCCATTTTTGCACATTTA
>CAZTYO010000011.1:0-22216 GCA_964617925.1 Candidatus Woesearchaeota archaeon | reverse complement strand
AAATTTCTGTTCAAGATTCATGACACTATGAATAACTTTTGTTTGATCAAAATCTCCAAGACAAATAAATGAATCAATTCCTTCGGAATCTACTAATCTTTCTAATTCGTCAACTTCTCTTCCATGTAAATCTCCAACTACTAAATATCTCATAAAAAGAAGAATAAATCTCAATTTAATAAACTTTTGACATGAACTACAATAGATTTTATAAACTAAAATAAAAGACTTAAAAAAATGAAAGATTTATTTCCTTATGATAATTATAGAAAGGGACAAGATTCATTTACAAAAGTAGTAAGAACTGCAGTAAAACACAAAAAAGATGTTCTTGCACAAGTGCCAACAGGAGTGGGAAAAACTGCAGCAGTACTTGGAGCAACATTAGATTATGCAACAAAGAATAACAAAAAAATAATATTTCTCACTTCAAAGCACACACACCACAAGATTGCAGTAGACACACTAAAAGACATAAAAGATAAACATGGGATAAATTTGCAAGTAGCAGATTTCATTGGAAAAGTTCATATGTGTAGTCGAAGAGACATAGATCCAAAAAACGCAGCAAACTTCCCAGATTTTTGTAAACATTTAGTAGAAAATCAAGAATGTAAATATTATGAAAATTTTCATAATAAAAATAAATTTTTTCAAAATAAATCACTCTTAGAGGATTTAAAAAATAATATATTTCATGTAGAAGAATTAGTTGAAAGATGTAGAATAAAGGAAGTTTGCCCATATGAAGCAGCAAATTTTATTGCAAAACAGAGTAATGTAGTAATTGCAGATTATTTTCATATTCTAGATAATGGAATAAGGGACACATTCCTGAATAAAATAAAAAAAGGATTAGAGGATTGTATAATTATTTGGGATGAAGCCCATAATATCTCTGGCCGTGCAACAGATTTAATGAGTAGTTCAACAAGTACGCTTGCCTTAAACAATGCAGAAACAGAAGCATTACAAGTAAGCGAAGAGTTAGCAGAAGAAATAAATAAATTGAGAATAAAATTAACAAACTTATCAAAAAAACATAAAGTAGAAGAAAATATAATTCAGATAAGAGAGTTTGGAAAATATAATTCAACATTCATAGACAAATTAAATAATTATGCAGAGATAATTTTAGAAAAAAAACAACGTAGTTATCTTAGTGGATTAGCAAAATTTCTAAGCAATTGGAATAAAGAAGGAAAAGAATTTGTAAGAATTTTAAGAAATAAAAAAACAAAAAACAATCAAGAAATCATAATCTTAGAAAAGAATTGTTTAGATCCTGCAGTTGCAATGAAAGATGTAATAAAAGGCGTCCATTCAAATATTTTTATGAGTGGAACTTTATATCCATTAGAAATGTATGAAGATATCTTTGGATTAGATCTCCCATTAAAAGTAGAGTATCAAAATCCATTTCCAAAAGAAAATAGAATTGATATGGTAGTTCCAGGAGTAAGTACAAAATTTACAGAAAGAAATGATGAAATGTACAATAAGATCGCAAAATATATCGGCAACATATTAGAATTAATTCCGAAAAACAAGATAATCTTCTTTCCAAGTTATTATATGATAGATAGGATAAAACCACTTATAGAATCAAACGACAAAATAATAATAGAAGAATCAGGTATGTTAAAATCAAAAAAAGAAGAAATTCTAAAACAATTAAGAACATCAAAAAATAATACATTACTGGCAGTAAGTGCAGGAAGTTTTGGAGAAAGTATAAATTTAGAAGGAGATGCATTAAATGGAGTAATAATAGTTGGGATCCCCTTTGCAAAATTTGATTTGATGGCAAAAGAATTAGTAAGATATTACGACAATAAGTTTGGAAAAGGTCAAGAATATGGGTATACAATACCTGCTTTTATGAAAGTATTACAAAATGCGGGAAGGTGTATAAGAAGTGAAACAGATAGAGGAGCAATAATATATTTAGATGAGAGATATGGGTGGAGTCTTTATTCAAAATATTTTCCACCTTCTTCAATACCTAAAATGGGTGGAAGTTCATTAGATATAGAAGATTTTTTTAGTGAAAATAATAATATTCAATAAATTTATAAACTTCTAAGAGAAATTTAAATAAGATGGATATTAAAAAAACAATTTACATCCTAGCATTACAAAATGCAATAAAATATGAAGGAAGGGCAAATCTTGGTTCAATAATGGGTTTAATTTTTGGAATGGATCCAAAATTAAAACAGAAAGCAAAAGAAATTTCTAAAGAAGTTCAAGAATCAATAAAAAAAGTAAATTCATTATCATTAGAAAAACAAAAAGAGGAGTTAAAAAAAACTGGGAAAATAAAAAAAGAGAAGAAAAAACAGGCAGGTTTATTTGACTTTTTAAGAATAAAAAAAGGCGAAAAAATAACAACTGCATTTCCCCCAGGACCAGAAAAATATCCACACATAGGGCATGCAAAGGCATTATTATTGAATTATTTATTAGCAAAAGAATACAAAGGAAAATTTGTATTAAGATTTGAAGATACCAATCCAAAATTAGTAAAAAAAGAATTTTACGAAATAATGAAAGAAAATTTCAAATGGCTTGGAGTAAAATGGAATAAAGTACAATATGCTTCAGATAATATGGAATTATTTTACAAACTTGGTGAAAAATTAATAAAATCTGGAGATGCATATCTTTGTTATTGTGAACGAGAAGATGTGGGTAAAAACAGAAGGAAAGGAATTACTTGTAATTGTTCAAAAGAAAAAGAACAAACAGAAAATTGGAATAAATTTTTCAAAGCAAAACAAGGATCAGCAATAGTTAGATTGAATATTGATATGAAACACAAAAATACTGTTATGAGGGATCCAGCAATCTTTAGAATAATAGATGAGAAACATGCAAGACTTGGAAAAAAATTCAGAGTATGGCCAACTTATGATTTTCAAAATGCGATCATGGATGGACAATACGGAATAACCCATAGGCTGAGAAGCAAAGAATTTGAATTGAGGAGTGAATTACAAATATACATTCAAAGATTATTGAAATTAAAAACAACAACAACCTATGAATTTGCAAGATTTAACATGGAAGGAGTTCTTAGTAGCGGTAGAGAGATAAGAGACAAAATTGAAAAAAAGGAATTATCTGGATGGGATGATCCAAGGCTCACAACAATTGTAGCATTAAAAAGAAGAGGATTTTTGCCAGAGTCAATAAAAGATTTTGTAATCTCAACAGGAATTTCCAAAACAGAATCAACTGTTACTTGGGGAAATCTTATTATGATAAATAAAAGATATTTGGATAAAACAGCAAATAGATATTCATTTATAGAAAATCCAATAAAAATAAGTATAAAAAACACTAAAAAACAAACAATCGAAATTCCACTTCATCCAGATAAAAAAAGAGGATTTAGAAAATTAAAAGTAAATAATGAATTTTACATTCAAAAGACAGACAAACCAAAAAAAGACCAAACATATAGATTTATGCATTTATTTAATTTCAAAAATAATAAATTTATTTCTGAAGAATATAATCAAAATTTGAAATCAAAATTGATCCATTGGTTACCATTTTCAAAAGAAAACATAAAAGTAGAAATAATTATGAATAATAACAAAATAATTAAAGGATTAGCAGAAAAAACAATAAAAAATGTGAAAATTGGAAAATTAATTCAATTTGAACGATTTGGATTCTGCAGATTAGACAAAAAAACAAAAGATATCTATACTTTTTATTTCGCTCACAAATAATCAACTAAATAATCCTCACCAAAACATTTAAAAACAAACACGCTCCGCTATTCTTAACACTTATTCATGGAGGATAAAAATGGTTGCTGAAGTTACAGAAGATACAATAAAAAAAGCTTATGAAGCAGTCGAGATTGCAAAAAAATCCGGCAAAGTAAAAAAAGGAGTTAATGAAGTTACAAAGATGGTAGAAAGAGGGCTAGCAAAATTAGTTTTAGTTGCTGGAGATACATCACCAAAAGAAATAATTATGCATTTAGAACCACTTTGCAAGGAAAAAAACATTCCAATCGTAGAAATACCAAGTAAAGAAGAACTTGGAGCAGCATCAGGACTTGGAGTTTCAACAGTAGCAGTCGCGATAGTTAAAGAAGGCGATGCTAAAGATATAATTAAATCAATAGCAAAATGAAAACACCAGAAAAATCAAAGAAAAAGGATAGTAAATCACAAGAAAATGTATTTACAAAAGCAGTTCCTGCAAGAGTAGAAGAGTTAGTAGGGAGAACTGGCGTTCGTGGAGAAGCTATGCAAGTAAGAGTTAAAGTACTTGAAGGTCGAGACGAAGGAAAAATTCTTAGAAGAAATTTAAAGGGCGCAATTAAGATTGGTGATTTATTAATGCTTAGAGAAACAGAAATTGAAGCTAGAAAATTAACAAAGAGGAGCAAATAAAATGGTCAAATGTTCATTTTGTAATAAATCAATAGAAAAAGGAACAGGAAAATTATATGTATATAACACAGGTAAAACTGCAAACTTCTGTTCAAATAAATGTGAAAAAAACTTAATAAAATTAGGAAGAAAACCTATAAAATTTAAATGGACAAAAGAGAAAAAAAAGAATGATTGAACAAACATTAATTTTAATTAAACCAGATGGAGTTAAAAGAGGATTAATTGGAGAAGTTACAAAAAGATTTGAATTAAGAGGTCTAAAAATAATTGGCCTGAAAATGGTTCAAGTTGATCCAGATTTTTCAAAAAAACATTATGCATCACATATAAATAAAAATTTCTATAAAGGATTAGAAAAATTTATAGTTTCTGGACCAGTTATTGCGATGGTTATCGAAGGAATTGATGCAGTAGAAGTTGTTAGAAAAATTGTTGGTTCAACAGAACCAAAGGGAGCAGATGTTGGAACCATTCGAGGAGATTTCGCACACACATCTTATGGACATGCTGACGAAAAAGGAAAAGCAATTGAAAATTTAATCCATGCATCTGGAAATTCTAAAGAAGCAAAGCAAGAAGTTGCATTATGGTTCGGAGTAGATGAAATACATAATTACAAATTAAGTCACGAAGAACACATATTATAGAAATTTTTATAAATTGAAATATTAATTTACCTTAATGATATTAGGAATAATAATTTTATTCATTATTTGGATTTCACTTTCAATAATAATTCCATATTTTAGTATTTTTCCAAAATTTGAAAATAATAGATCTACTAAAAAAACTAAAAATTTAATAAAAGAATTAAAGGGAAAAACAAAATTAAAAACCTTAGAAAATATTTATAATTATATGATTCTTTATGAAGGATATAAACAAAAATTAAAATTATCTAATTATCCTGCGCTATATGAAAATAATATAAATAAGTTGTTAGAGAAAAAATTCTTATCTTGTCATCAATATAGATATGTTTTAAAAAATTTAATTTTAGAAAGTAACCAATTTAAAAAATCAGAAATAGACATGAAAATAATTATAACTAAATATATAACAATTCACCAATACTTAATAATTACCATAAATAACTCTAAATTTAGAGTAGATCCATTTTATCGTAAATTCAAAAAGATTAATTAGTTTTTCTTAAAGAATCCAACCGAATTATTTCTTCATTCATAATTAATTCTTTTTCAAGATTATCGTAAATAAATGGCAAACTAGCATTATTTATTTGAATCTCTCTTGGATCTAAATATTCCGATAGAACTTCGTCAAAAACCATAGATAATTCACCCATAGATACAAATTGTTTGGCTTCTTCAAAGATATATTCTAAAGAAACATTATTTATCTGGACAGGATTATTACTATGTTTTTCAAATAATTCTTTAATTTTTGTGTAATTTATCATAATAATAAAAATAAAATATACTTTTTAAAGATTTTGATTAACAAAAGGTTTTTAAAAGCCCCAATTTGTTAAAAAATACTATGATTAGACAACCAATTTGTGTATTATTAGCACATGTAGACCATGGAAAAACCTCAATTTTAGATTGGATTAGAGGAACTTGCATAGCAGAAGGAGAAGCAGGGGGAATTACACAAAATATCACTGCACATTCAGTACCATTAAAAAAAATAGATAACATTTGTGGACCATTATTAAATCAATTAAATTTAGAGTTTACAATTCCAGGAATATTATTTGTGGATAGTCCAGGTCACGAAGCATTCACATCATTAAGAAAAAGAGGAGGAAACATTGCAGATATTGCAATTCTAGTTATTGACATTAATGAAGGATTAAAACCACAAACAAAGGAAGCACTAGAAATTTTAAAACATTACAAAACACCATTTATAATTGCAGCAAATAAACTTGACAGACTTGGAGGGTGGAGGAGTCAAGAAAATGATTCAAAAAATTTATTAAAAAATATAAAAGATCAATCAGAAAAAACACAAGAGATTATTGATACAAAATTATACGAAATAGTTGGAGAATTAGCGAAATTAGGATTAAATTCAGAAAGATTTGACAGAGTAAAAGATTATACAAAACAAATAGCAATAATACCAACTTCAGCAAAAACTGGAGAAGGTCTGCCAGAATTAATGATGGTAACATCAGGACTTGCACAAAAATTTTTAGAAAAAAACCTGAAAACTGATGTAACTGGTCCGGGAAAAGCCACTGTACTTGAAAAAACAGAAGAAAAGGGGATTGGTGATGTGATAGATGCGATAATTTATGATGGAACAATAAAGAAAAATGACACTATAGTAATAGGTGGAATAGAAAAACCAATTGAAACAAAAATAAAAGCAATTTACAAATATGAAAAAAATAAATTAGTTTCTACAGATAAAGTTTCGGCAGCTGCAGGAGTAAAAATTTCAGCACAAGATATTGAAGAAGTAGTCCCTGGAATGCCATTAAGAGTTGCAAATGAAAATACTGAAGAAATCAAAGGAGAAATTCAAGAAGGCATTGAAGAAGTGATGATAGAAACCGAAAAAGAAGGAATCATAATTAAAGCAGATACTCTTGGATCCCTTGAAGCACTAATTAATTTATTAAACAAGATGGATATAAAGATAAAAAAAGCATCTGTTGGCCCAATAACAAAAAGAGATATTGTTACTGCAGAATCTGGAGAAGATCCATTAAATAGGGTAATTCTTGGTTTTAATGTAGAACAATTAGAAGAATCTGGAGAAAATTCAAAAATAATAAAAAATAAAATAATCTATAAACTAATAGAAGATTTAGAAAAATGGTTAGAAGAAGAAAATAAAAGATTAGAATCAAAAGAACTTGAAGGCTTAATCAATCCATTTAAAGTCAAAATATTAAAAAATCATATTTTTAGACAATCAAGTCCAGCAATTGTAGGGGTGGATATTTTAGCTGGAACATTAAAAGCAAATACAGCAATAACAAAAGATGGAACAAAATTAGGGATGATAAAAGAAATACAACTTGAAGGAAAAAGTGTGAATAGCGCAGAAGAGGGAAAACAAGTTGCAGCATCACTTCCAAATTTAACTATTGGAAGACAAATAAATGAAGAAGATATATTATATTCAGATATTCCAGAAAACGATTTTAAGAAATTAAAGACATTAAAAAAATATTTAAATAGTAAAGAAATGGAAGTTTTAAAAGAATTAGCTGAAATTAAAAGAAAAGAAAACCCAGTATGGGGGATATAAGGAAACAAAATGGTAGAATTTAAATTAAATATAAATGATCCAAAAACAGGTAAAAGTTACGCAAAAACAATAGAAGGACCAGAAACAGACGTATTCAAAGGAAAAAAGATAAAAGATAGAATATCTGGAGATTCTTTGGGTTTAAAAGGATATGAATTAATAATAACTGGAGGTTCAGATAAACAAGGTTTTCCGATGAGGTGGGACATAGAAGGAACAAACAGAAAAAGACCATTACTTGTTAGGGGGGTTGGAATAAAAGGAAAAGAAGACGGAATAAAACAAAGAAAAACTATCCGTGGAAACAAGATTGATTTAAATATAAAACAAATAAATTTGATGGTTTCAAAACAAGGAAGTGAATCTATGAAAAAACTTGGATTTTTAACAAAAAAAGAAGCTGAAGAAGCTCCGAAAGAAGAAGAAAAAACTAAAATAAAAGAAGAAGCACCAAAAACAGAAGAAAAGAATGAAGAATAAAGAAGAAAAATTATTACCTGAATTAAACATTGGATTAGTGGGCCATGTAGATCATGGAAAGACTACATTAACTCAAGCACTTTCTGGAAAATGGACAGATACCCACTCAGAAGAAATTAAAAGAGGAATCACAATAAGAATTGGATATGCTAATTCTACAATTTACAAATGTTTAGAATGTGAAGATCCAAAATGTTATGGAACTTCAAAAAAATGTAAAAATTGTAAACGGGAATGTATCCCACTAAGAAATATAAGTTTAATTGATGCACCTGGACACGAAACTCTAATGGCAACAATGCTTTCTGGAGCTGCAATAATGGATGCTGCATTATTAATGATATCTGCAAATGAAGAATGTCCCCAACCACAGACAAAAGAACATTTAATGGCATTAGAAATTGCGGGAATAAAAGACATAATAATAGTTCAAAATAAGATAGATTTAATTTCTAAAGAAGAAGTTATAAAAAATTATAAACAAATAAAGAAATTCGTAAAAGGAACAATAGCAGAAAATTCACCAATAATTCCAATATCTGCACAACAAAAAATAAACATAGATATTTTAATTAAAACAATTCAAGAAAATTTCAAATCAGAAGAATTAGATGAGAAAAAAGATCCAATATTTCTAATAGCAAGATCCTTCGATGTAAACAAACCTGGAAGTTTAATAAAAAATATTCAAGGCGGGGTTCTTGGAGGTTCACTTAAACAAGGAATTTTAAAAGTTGGAGACAAATTAGAATTAAGACCCGGATTAAAGAAGGAAAAAGAAGGAAAAATTATTTGGGAACCAATTAAAACAAAGGTAGAAGGATTAGAAAAAGGAGGGAAAAAAGTAAAAGAATTAACTCCAGGAGGATCTTCTGGAATTTTAACAAAACTAGACCCATCAATTGTAAAATCAGATTCATTAGTTGGAAATATTGCAGGAATAGTTGAAAAAATGCCAAGAGTATGGGATGAAATTAAATTAGCACCAAAACTTTTAGAAAGAGTGGTTGGTTCAAAACAAGATGTAAAAACAGAAGCAATAAAAATGAATGAAAATTTAATGCTTAATGTAAATGCAACTGTAACTCTTGGAGTAGTTACAAAAGTTGAAAACAAAACAATTACTGCAAAATTAAAAAGGCCAATTTGTGCAAACCTTGAAGATCGAATAACAATCTCAAGGATGCTTGGTTCACGTTGGAGATTAATTGGACATTCTAAAATAGTTTAAATAGAATTAAATCCCTCTTAAAAAAAATTTTGAATAATTCTATTATTCAGTAAAATTATTAATAAAATATAAAATCAAAAAGTTTATATACTAATTCTAAAACTTATTAATAATAATTATTAATAAGAAAATGGACACAAGAGTTACAAAACAAAGAAAATATATTTTAGATTATTTGAAAAGTGTAAAAACTCATCCATCTGCAGAAATGGTTTATAAAAAAATAATCAAAAAAGAACCAAAAATAACCTTAGCAACAGTATATAGAAACTTAAATTTGCTAGCAGAACAAGGAACAATAATAAAGCTAGAAATTAATGGAGAGTACAGATATGACGCAGATATGAATTTTCATCAACATTTAGTTTGTAAAAAATGCGGAGAAATAAAAGATATATTTCAAGAAGAAATCTCAAAATATGCACTAAATAAAGTAAAAACAAATAATTTTAAAACAACTTCAATTAAGATAATTTTTGAAGGAATTTGTGATTCGTGTGAAAAGGAAAAATAAAATGAAAGAAGAATTTAAATTAGAAATAGGAAAACCAGCTCCAGATTTTATTCTAGAAGCATTTCAAAACGACGAAACAAAAAAAATACAATTATCAGATTTAGAGGATAAATGGAAAGTACTTGTATTTTACCCTGCTGATTTCACATTTATCTGCCCAACAGAACTTGGAGATCTAGCAGAAAAATATAAAGAATTTAAAGAAATAAATACAGAAGTATTAAGCATATCAACAGATACAGTTTTTGTACACAAAGCATGGCATGATAACTCTGAGACAATAAAAAAAATAAAATATCCTATGCTTGCAGATCCAACTGGAAAAATTTGTAAAAAATATGGAGTTTACATAAAAGAAGAAGGCCTTGCATTAAGAGGAACATTCATAATAGATCCAAAAGGGATTCTAAAAGCATATGAAATCCATGACAATAGCATTGGTAGAAACACTGAAGAATTATTAAGAAAAGTAAAAGCTGCTCAATTTGTTGAAGAACATGGAGACGAAGTATGTCCAGTTAATTGGACTCCCGGAAGAAATACATTAAAACCAGGAATGGATTTAGTTGGAAAAATATAAGATGACTGAAAAAAATCAAATATACAAATGCCCTATTTGTGGTAACATAGTTGAAATATTACACAGCGCATCAGCTCCTTTATTCTGTTGTGGAAAACCAATGATAGATATGAAAGAAAATACAGAAAATGCAGCAGTAGAGAAACATGTACCAGTAATAGAAAAAACAGAAGATGAAATTATAGTAAAAGTCAGTTCAGTTTCTCATCCAATGAATGAAGATCATTTCATTGAATGGATTGAATTAATAACAGAAAAAAAGGTTTATAGACAACATCTTAAACCAGGACAAAAACCAAAAGCTATATTCAAAAAAATAAATTCTGATTTTGGAATAAGGGCATACTGTAATTTACATGGATTATGGAAAAATTCATAATCCAAACTTTTTTATTTTCTTCTTTAATTTATATAATATGAAAAAAACCAATATTGACAAAATATATTCAATTCTAAAAAAAGAAGTTATTAATTATAAAGTTCCAATTGTAGATATAATTCAAACAAAAGATCCTTTTAAAGTTTTAATAACCACTATACTTTCTGCCAGAACAAAAGATGAAATCACTTCAAAAGCAGCAAAAAGATTATTTACAAAAGTAAAAAAAATAAAAGATTTAGAAAAAAAATCACAAAAAGAAATTGAAAAATTGATTTATCCAGTAGGGTTTTACAAAATAAAAGCTAAAAATCTAAAACAATTACCCATAATTTTAAAACAAGAATTCAATAACAAAATACCAGAGACAATTGAAGAATTAATCAAACTCCCAGGAGTTGGAAGAAAAACAGCAAACTTAGTTATAACAATAGCATTCAACAAACACGGGATTTGTGTAGATACTCATGTGCATAGAATAATGAATAGATTTGGATATATAAAAACAAAAACTCCTCACGAAACTGAACTGAAACTAAGGAAAAAATTACCAAAGAGATATTGGAAAATAATAAATTCAATTTTAGTAGCATTTGGACAAAATCTCTGTAGGCCAATCTCTCCACATTGTAGTGATTGTCCAATAAATGAATATTGTAACAAGTTAGGAGTAAAAAAATCAAGATAAAAAAAACAAATAATAAAAAAATAAATAAATTTTTAGAACATATAATAGAAGATACAGAAGAACAAGGAGTCAGACTATACTTACCAAACCACAAATACTTATTAGATGAAGGGATTAAAATAAACGGATATTTCTCAGAAGAAGAAACAGATCTTACTCTAGCAGTAGCAATTAAGAAACCAAGAAAACAATGGCTAGGAGTATTAGCTCATGAATATAGCCATTTCGAACAATGGAAAGAACAAATAGATCTCTGGACAAATTCTACAATAGATGAAGAAGATGCCGAAGATATAATATTTAGGTGGGTTAAGGGGGAAGAATTCTCTTCAAACTTACTTGAAAAATGTTTTGTAGCAGCAAAAGAATTGGAATTAGATTGTGAAAGAAGAGCAGTAAAAAAAATAAAAAAATTCAATTTACCCTTAGATATTGAAAAATATATGAAACAAGCAAGTGCATATATACACTACTATAACTACATGCAATTAAGAAGAGATAATTATAATCCAGGAAAAGAACCATATTACAACAACAAAATTATTGAAGCAATGCCAAAAACACTAAGGGGCAAATATAAAAAATTACCTAAAAATATAATCCCACTTTATGACAAATTACTTTTAAAAAAATAAAATTAATAAAAGTTATTCAGATTCTTGAACAATTTTAGCAACAGAAATAACTTTATCTCCTTCATCAAGTTTCATAACACGAACACCTAAAGTATTCCTACCAATCTTAGGGATATTGCCAACAGAAACCCTAATCAAAATTCCTTTCTTAGTCACAAACATTAATTCTTCACCTCCACTAACACAACTAACACTTACAACCTTTCCATTTCTTTCACTAGTTTTAATATTAATAACTCCAGATCCACCACGGTTTATCTTACGGTAATCTCCCAAGGGAGTCCTCTTACCATAACCATTCTCAGTAATAGTTAGTACAGTATTCTTAGCAATATCAACACCAACAACCTTATCTTCCTTAAATAATTTTATAGCTTTAACACCACTAGAATTTCTCCCAACCGAACGAACTTGACTTTCACTAAATCTTACTGCTTTGCCATTTGCACTTGCAACAATAAGGTCCTCATTATCTTTTGTTAAAATAACATCAACTAAGTTATCTCCTTCTTTCAAATTTACAGCAATAATTCCTCCTTTTCTTGGATTAGAATATTCTTTCAGAGAAGTTTTCTTAATCAAACCATTTTTAGTTATAATATTAAGATAAGAGTTTTCATCAAATTCTTGTATTGGAATTATAGTTTTGATTCTTTCATCTTTTGCTAACCTCAATAAATTAATTAAATTCATTCCCTTAGCATATCTTGATCCAGAAGGAATATTATATGCTTTACTCCAATAAACCTTACCAAGATTACTAAAAAACATTAAATAACTATGAGTATTTGTAGTAAACAGATTCTCAACAAAATCTTCTTCCCGAGTTCCAGTAGCTTTTATTCCTCTTCCTCCCCTATTTTGACTTCTATAAGTCTCTAAAGGCATCCTATTAACATAACCAGTATGAGTAACAGTAACTACAACATCTTCTCTTTCAATCAAATCTTCATCTTCAATTGTTTCTTCAACATCAATTATCTTAGTTCTTCTCTCATCACCATATTTATCTTTTAATTCTTTTAATTCATCTTTAATTATCTCAAAAACTTTTGGTTCATTTTCTAAAATAAATTTCAATTCTTTAACTAACTCAATCAAATTTTTATGTTCATCTATTATTTTATTAGTTTCCAAGGAAGTTAACTTTTGCAACTTCATTTCTAAAATTGCTTTAGATTGTTCTTCTGATAATTCAAAATTGTTAATTAATTCTTTTCTTGCTTCTTCAACATTATCACTTTGTTTGATTATTTTAACAACTGCATCAATATTCTCCAAGGATTTTTTCAAACCCAATAAAATATGTGCTCTTTTTTCTGCTTTATCCAAATCAAATTTAGTTCTTCTAACAACAATAGTTTTTCTATGGGAAATGAAATTTGAAATAATATCTTTCAAAGCCAAAGTTCTTGGCTGATGATTAACCAAAGCTAGATTATTAACACCAAATGTATTTTCTAAAGAAGTATGTCTATAAAGTTGGTTTAATATCAATTCACCATTTGCATCTCTTTTCAATAAGATTACAATCCTCATACCTTTTCTATCTGACTCATCTCTAAGATCCGAGATACCTTCAACCTTTTTATTCTTAACAAGATTAGCAATCGCTTCAATCAAAGTTGTTTTATTAACTTGATAGGGAATCTCTGAAATAATTATTTTCTTTTCTTCTACTTCACAAACTCCTCTAACCCTAACTATTCCCCTTCCAGTTTTATAGGCATTTATTATTCCATTTCTTCCCAATATTTGACCACCAGTTGGAAAATCAGGACCAGGAATTATTTGTAACAATTCTTCAAAAGCAATATCTGGATTTTCAATTTGCGCAATTATTGCATTAATAGTTTCAGCAATATTATGAGGGGGCATATTTGTTGCCATACCAACAGCAATACCTGAAGAACCATTAATCAAAAGATTAGGTAAATTTGCCGGAAGAACTGAAGGTTCTTTTAATTGATCATCAAAATTTGGAACAAAATCAACAGTATTTTTTTCAATATCTTTCAATAATTCTTCTGCAAGCTTAGATAATTTCGCCTCTGTATAACGCATAGCAGCTGCAGTATCTCCATCAATAGAGCCAAAATTTCCTTGTCCTTTAATCAAAGGATATCTCAATGAGAAATCCTGAGCCATACGAACTAAAGAATCATAAACGGCAGAATCTCCATGTGGATGATACTTACCAATAACTTCGCCAACGATTCTTGCAGATTTCTTAGAAGGTTTATTATGAACCATTCCAAGATCATTCATAGCATACAAAATTCTTCTATGGACGGGTTTTAAACCATCATTAACATCAGGTAATGCTCTTCCAACTATGACAGACATCGCATAATTTATGTAAGATTCTTTCATCTCTTGTGAAATCAATCTTTGTTTTATTTTATCTACCATAGTTCACCAAACTTAGATATCTAAGTTTGTAACCTCCTTAGCATGCCTTTGGATAAATTCCCTTCTAGGCTCTACTTTATCCCCCATCAAAGTTGTAAACATTTCATCTGCCAACATAGCATCATCAATAGTAACTTGTTTTAACATTCTATTTTCAGGGGCCATAGTTGTAACTCTAAGTTGTTCAGGATCCATCTCTCCAAGACCTTTATATCTTTGAATTGAGAAATTTCCATCCATAGTTTCAGACAATTCCCTTAATTTCTTTTCAGAATGGCAATAAATTATTTTCTTTCCTTTTTTTATTCCATACAAAGGAGGCATAGCAATATACAAATAACCTTCATCAATTAAGGGTTTCATATACCTATAAAAGAAAGTTAAAATTAAAGTGGTAATATGTGCACCATCAACATCTGCGTCAGTCATAATTATAATTTTATGATATCTAGTTTTCTCAATATTAAATTCTTCACCAACTCCACAACCTAGGGCAGAAATAATTGTAGTAATCTCTGCATTTGCAAATATTTTATCAATACTAGCCTTTTCAACATTTAATATTTTACCTTTCAATGGCAAAATAGCTTGAGTTTCTCTAGACCTTCCTTGTTTAGCACTTCCACCTGCACTATCTCCCTCAACAATAAACACTTCAGATTTCGCAGGATCTTTTTCTTGACAATCTGCCAATTTTCCAGGTAAACTCCCAGATTCTAAAATTGATTTTCTTCTTGTTAAATCTCTAGCTTTTCTTGCCGCATCTCTTGCTTTCGCAGAAAGTAAACACTTTTCAATTATTATTTTAGCAGTTTGAGGATTTTCTTCAAAATATGCAGACAATTGTGATTTTGTAACTTTATCCACCAAAGATTTCACCTCTGAATTTCCTAACTTAGTTTTGGTTTGACCTTCAAACTGAGGTTCTGGAACTTTTACAGAAATTATTGTCGCCAAACCTTCTTTCAAATCTTCATTAGATAATCTAGTATCAGAAATTTTCTTTTTCTTTATATAATCATTAATTACTCTCGTCAATGCAGACTTAAACCCAACAACATGAGTTCCACCTTCAATAGTATTAATATTATTAACAAAACTGAAAAGTTTTTCAACATAACCTTGATTATATTGAATGGCAACTTCTACTTCCGTACCATCAACTTCCCTATTAAAATAAATTACATCCTCATGAATTTTTTCAGAATTTCTGTTTATATGATCTACAAAATTTATTATTCCTGCTTCACTATAAAATTCTTTTTCATGTTCGTCCCTTTCATCCTTTAGGATTATTCTTACCTTTTTATTTAAATATGCTAATTCTCTCAATCTACTTTCTAAAATATCAAATTGGAAAATTGTTTCTTGAAAGATTTGATCATCAGGTAAAAAAGTTATCTTAGTCCCATTTTCTTCAGTTTTATTTGATTCTTTTAAATTTCCAAGAGGTTTACCCTTTTCATAAGATTGTTCATAAACTTTGCCATTTGTTTTAACAACAACATGAAGTTTTGTAGATAATGCATTTACAACTGAAATACCAACACCATGAAGTCCTCCAGAAACTTTGTAAGAATCTTTATCGAATTTTCCACCTGCATGTAAAACAGTCATTACAACTTCTAAAGCAGATTTATTTTGTGATTTATGTAAATCAACCGGAATTCCACGACCATTATCTTCAACTGTAATAGATTCATCTTTATTTATAGTTACTTTAATAGTATCACAATAACCGGCCATAGCTTCATCTATAGAATTGTCTACAACTTCATAAACTAAATGATGTAACCCTTTAATACTAGTATCTCCTATATACATTGCTGGTCTTTTTCTTACTGCTTCAAGACCTTCTAAAACCTGAATTTTTTCAGCAGTGTAACTAGTTTGTGTAACTTTTTTCATAGTAAATTTCTCAAAATATACAATTGAAATTGACTTCTACTTTATAAAAGTTTCTACTAAAATTTGAGCAGTAGGGACGTGGTACTGCTAAAATTTAAATTTTAAAAAAATAAAATTTTTATTTATAAAAGAATTTAATTTGAAGAATCTAATCTTTCTCTAACATCTTTCGGAAGTCTACCATATTGAAGGTTATATCCTCTTTTATTCCAATAATTCACATCAAAATCTTCATTTTTATAACCATCAACACCAGGTCTTCGAGTACAATGAATGATATCTAAATCTTCTTCATCTTTTACTGCAAATCCAATGTGCCTAGATACATCCAATTCAGGATTTCTAAAAAATATTACATCTCCAACGTATTCTCCAAAATCTGAAGCCATATTATTAGAAACAATTCCATTTTTCCTATAAATATCTACAAAATGAACTACAGCAGTATTATTTATCCCCCTTTTATCAAGAGCTTTTTTTATTTTAAAATTTTCATCTTCAAAACTTTTATCTAAAACATGATAAACAAATCCAGAACAATCTAAAGATCCAAGCCTAGGTTTCTTTCCACCAAGACTATAATCTAATTTCTTAGCCCAATCACTATTCACAATTTCGGTAAATTTATCTTCAACTGAATCAAATTTAGTAGTATCAAGCTTAGTTTCAAGAGTTTTATACTCGGGGATTGGTTTTTTTCCAAAAAATCTAGCATCTAGATCCGTAGGATAACTTAAAGCACCAACAATTCCTAATCCAATTAACATATTTTTTAGTTTTACCATATAAAAAAACAAAAATAACCCTTTTTAAAGTTTACGAATAGAGGACATGGGGATTTGACAAATCAGATACAAGAGAACAAGATTTTAAAATAACACCAACAAATATCGTAAAAACTCCTATGATGTTTATGGACAATGATAAAGCAAGATTCAATTATGCTGATTTGGAGGGGGGGGTTACAAATTTTAGAGCTTCCTTACAAAGGCGAAGATGTCTCAATGTTGATATTATTGCCGAAGCAAGGAGAAGATTATGATCTTGAGACAGGAGAAATAATTACATCTGATTATACCCTAAATGATATTGAATTGTCATCTGATAAGCTTAATGAATATAAATCACAAATGCAAGAAACAAAATTAGATTATATATCAATGCCCAAATTTGAATTTGATACAAAGTACTTTATGAATGATGCTCTTAGTGCAAGAAGGGCAAGAACTAGAAGCTGAAATTAAAGAAAATAAACTGGTTGTGAAGAAAACTTAATTTTTTTGTTCAAAATTCCAGACGTTAACTTAACAGCTCACGAATAGAAGATTTTATATAAAAATAAGTAAAAATAATACTATGAAAACAATAATATTAGACTCGAATTTTCTGATGATACCATTTCAATTTAAAATTGACATAATATCTGAGATAAATAGGATATGCAATTTCAAATATGAACTAAAAATAATAGATAAAACATTGGATGAATTAGAAAATTTAAATAAAAAAGAAGCGAGGGCAGCAATAAAACTAATAAAAATAAGGGAGATAAAAGAAATAAAGACAAAAAAAAATAAAATAGTTGACGATTTAATATTAGGATTAACAGACAAAAACATCGTAGTAGCAACACAAGATAAGGAATTAAAACGAAGATTAAAAGAAAAAAACATTCCATTAATAGTATTAAGGCAAAAAAAATATTTAAAATTAGAAAATATTTAAAACGAAAGGTTTATTAAACCATATTTTACATCAAATTAAAATGTTTTATGAAGTAAAGATTAAAGATCATGTAAGAGTTGACCCAAAAGAATTTGGAGACAATGTAAAAGAATCCGTAATTAAAAGTTTAAACGATAAATTCGAAGGATATGTGTCAGAAGAACTTGGTTTCGTCGTTGGAATCTCATCCGTAGATAACATCGGAGAAGGAAAAATACTTCCAGGAGATGGAGGAATTCATTACGAAACAAATTTTATAATTTATATTTACAAATCAGAATTACAAGAAACAGTAATAGGAAAAGTTAGCGATATAACAAATTTTGGTGCATTCATAGAGATAGGTCCAATTGATGGTATGGTTCACATAGGACAAACAATGGATGATTATGTATCATTCAGTAAAGAAAATGTTTTACTTGGAAAAGAATCAAAAAGAACATTAAAGATTGGAGATATTTGCAGAGCTAAAATAATTGCATTAAGTTATAAAGATATGTCAAATCCAAAAATAGGATTAACAATGCGTCAACCATGGTTAGGTAATATAAATTGGATTGATGAAGATTTAAAAAAAGCAAAGGAAACTAAAAAATGAAAAAAGCATGTAGAAATTGTAAATTAATCGTTGATGGAAATGTATGTCCAAATTGTAAAGGAAATCAATTTTCAGAAAATTGGAAAGGAAAATTAATAATTATTGATCCAGAGAACTCTGAAATAGCAAAAAGAGTTAATATAACTATAAAAGGAGAATATGCTATTAAATTATAAAATGGAAATAATAAAAAAAACAAAAGCACCACTATTATCAAGAACAAATGTAGTTGCAGAAATAAATCACAAAGAAAAACAAACGCCGTCTAGGGAAAATATAAAAGAAGAATTATCGAAAGACCTAAAAGCAGATAAACAATTAATTTTAGTTGATCACATTTATACAAACTATGGAGACAATAAATCTGATATTATTGCTTATATTTACGATTCCAAAGAAGCTATGGAAAAAATAGGCAAAGTAAAAATCGAAGAGCCTAAAACAGAAGTAAAAGAAGAAACTCCAAAAGCAGAAGAAAAAACTGATGAAATAAAAGAAGAAGCACAAAAGACAGAAGAGAAACCTGTTAAAGAAGCTCCAAAAGAAGAAAAAAAGTAAAAGAAAATGGCGAAAAAACAAGTGAAGAATAAAGTTCCAAGTAAAAGATACGAGAAATATACAGTATCTGGAGACAAAGTAGAAAGAAAAGCAACATGTCCAAGATGTGGACCTGGAATATTTTTAGCAGACCATAAAGATAGAACATATTGTGGCAAATGCCATTATGTAGAAATTAAAGCAAAAAGAGAATAATTCTGTAACTATTCAACAGTAGTATTAAATAGAAACATTTATAAAGGAAACATTACGAACAATAATATCACCTCTTTTTCCCCAGCAGGACTAAAGTAAGGTTTTACCTTGCGCCCTTAAACTATTTTTCGGGTGTCCTGCCAGGGTTTATATTCAAAATTTTAAGGACTACCTATAAATGATTCACTAAAAGGTTCTCTCCATTCTCCCATAAAACGATTAAACCAAGAAGGTTTAGATGATTCAAAAGCATAATTCCATTCTTTTTTTCTTCTAGATTCATATTGAAGAGTTGCCATTTTTAACAACCCTAGATTTAATCTTTTACTTAATGTAGAAGGATTTCCAACCAAATCATCTAAAAGACTATAACTGCTAAACCTCCTAGTTGCACCAGTATTTCCATATTGATATACAAAAGATATCATAACTATCTTTTCTTTTTCATTTAAATTAGAATATCCCACTAATTTATTTGTTAAATGATTATTTATTTGTATAACAACTACCTCAGATAATTTTAACTGACCTGATGAAATGGAAGTACCCCTATAATCACTAGCATATTTAATAGCAATATTTATCTTAGTTTGATCAGTAATGTCCAATTTTGAGAAATCCTCCTTTACTTCAGAAATAGTATTTTGTCCAATATCATACCCTATCCCAATAGTCTCTCCGGAATGTCCAGCAGATAAAGAATAAGAAGTAGTTTTTAATCTTTCAACTCCTCTTATTCTTAAAAAATCAACGGCTTTTTCTTCAAAATTTTTTTGTTTGGTTGGATGATTCCTAAACAAAAAATCAACAGTTTTATGGGCCCAATTTTTTTCATCCATTCCAGTCGGATCAACAAAATTTAAAGGATTATTTCTTACATAACTATAAGATTCATTTTCTTTCACAGGATCAACGCTTATAAACCTTCCTAAATTTTGATCATAATAACGGGCTCCGAAATAATATAGGTCACTTTCATCCAATTCCTTTCCTGTTGCAAATGAATATTTTATTCCAGAGTTTTTAATTTCCTGATCAAAAGGCAATGCCTTGAATTCATTTTCAACAGAACCAGAAGAACTAGTTATTAGCCTATTACTCCCAATCCTATCAGAATGATAGTAATTAATGTTGAAATTTTCAACACTAGCAACCAGACCATAACCATAAACATATATGGTAACTCCTTCTTCAGATAGCTCTGTTTGAGAGATAATCTCATCAACTCTAGGAATTTTCACATCACTAAATAGTGCATCAGAAGAGTAACCAAATGACATACTATTATAAGAAAAACTAACACAAAAGTCGAAATCCTCTTTTTCATATTAGAATCTAACAAAACATGTATAAAAGCATTTCTAATTATTCAAATCATTATATTCAGCAGTTGAAATAACAAACCTAACTTGAGGAATCATATTCCTTCTAAATGCCCAATTCAAAGTAACTATTCTGGGATCTCCAGCACCAGTATGAAATACAATAGGATATTGATTGAATTTATCTCCTCCAGGGTATTTTGAAGTATCAATCTTTGCACGAATAGATTCAGTGTTTGGAGCAATCACAACAGTATGTCCAATTGTTCCTTTAACATTTCCACTATCATCTAAATATTGCCCATGGAACATCGCAAGAACTAAACCTCCTTTATCAGCAAAAGATTGAGCTTCTTCCAAAGTCAATTCTGTGAATATATTATTTTTAATATCTTCAGAAGTTATTATTCTACCATTTTCAAGAGTGACTTCACCAAAAACATTTTCATATTGTTTATCTGCTTTAGGTTCTTCCAATAACTTTGTAAGGGGTTTTCTTAACAAAGAAGGAAATTCATCAGCAACAGAACAAGCACCAGCAGTACAAGGCACGATTCCTCCATTTTCTATGGTCTTAGTAGCAGAATTAAGAGAATTTAATATGGCTTCCTCAAGTTGTTCTGAACTAGGATTAACAGCAGATTCTTGAGACGGATTTTCAAACCAATTCATTTCTTGTTGAACTTCTTCATCCATACCACTTGGATCAACAAAATATAATGGATTATTTCTAACGTAACTATAAGGTTCATTCTCTTTAACTGGATCAACGCTAGTAAATCTTCCTAAATCTGAATCATAATACCTCACCCCAAAATAATATAGGTCACTTTCATCTAATTCTTTTCCTGTTGCGAAAGCATATCTAATTCCAGAATTAACAATAAGCTGACCAAAAGGTAAAGATAAAAATTCATTTTCAATCTCGCCAAAAGAAGTAGTGATTAAACGATTACTCTGAATCCTATCAGAATGATAATAATTAATCTCACTATCTTTAACACTAGCAACCAAACCAGAACCATAAACATACCGCGTCACACCTTCATCAACTTCTTCCGTTAAAATATTTTCAACATCAAAAATCTTTCCATCAACTTCTTCAACACCAACACCTTTAGCAATGCTAAAAGAACTCATACAAAATAATAAAACTAATAATATCACTAAACTCTTTTTCATATAAATAATCTAATAAAACAAGTATATATAAGTTTCCCATAGAATGCATTGTTGCATTAAAGGGAATTATATGTGAAAAAACCGTTTAGGTATATTTATAAATTATAAATTTTAATAAAGATTTATGAATAAAAAAAGAGCATATTTTATAATTGTTTTG
>CAZTYO010000010.1:0-22505 GCA_964617925.1 Candidatus Woesearchaeota archaeon | reverse complement strand
GCTATTGAGTATTTTCTATAACCAAAATCTTTTTAATTTTTAATTGATTTCTTTTATTATGGCAATCTGTGAAATGTGTGGGGAACAAGGAGAATTAGTTGATTCAATTGTTGAAGGTGCGACCATGAGTGTGTGTTTAAGTTGTGCTAAATTTGGACATGTTATACCTATAAATCAACCAATTGTTGATAAGAAAATAGAAAGAAAAGAAGAGATAGATAGAACAGAAGATGAAATGATTGATGCTGTTGTTGATGATTATGCTGAAAGAATAAAAAAAGCTAGAGAAAAAAAAGGAATGAAACAAGAAGAGTTGGCACAAGCTATTGCAGAGAAAATTTCTGTTATTCATCAGTTGGAAAGTTCTAATCTAAAACCTAGTTTTAGGTTGGCTAAGAAACTTGCTGTCTTTTTGAATATTGATCTAATTGGTACTTTTGAGATGAATACAAAAATTAAAACCGATGTTAATTTCAAAGACAAAAGTTTAACTATAGGTGATATGTTAAAAGATGATGGAATTGAAGAAGAAGAATAAAAAATCACTATCTATTTTCCTTTCTAAATTAAAGAAACAAGAAAAGGTTAGTGCATATTTGGAACAATATCCTACTGATTCTGATACTGCTGCACATATTCTCTGGCAGGCATATATGTCTGGAGATATAGAAGATATGGTTGTTGCAGATTTTGGATGTGGCAATGGTATTTTTGGTATTGGTGCTTTGATGCTTGGAGCTAAAAAAGTTTATTTTATTGATGTAGATAAAAATGCTATTTCTGTTGCTAAAGAAAATTGTGGACTTGCAGATGTTGAAGGTGGATTTCTGAATGAAGATATTAAAAAGTTTGATAAGAAAGTTGATGTTGTTTTAATGAATCCTCCGTTTGGCGTTCAAAATGAACATGCAGATAGAGTTTTTTTGGAGAAAGCAATGAAAGTTTCTGATAAAATTTATTCAATTCATAAAATAGAAAGTAAGGAATTTGTTTCTGCATTTAGTAAAGATGAGGGTTTTGAAGTTGAAGGAATCATACCTTTTAATTTTTTACTTAAGCAAACTATGAAATTTCATAAAAAAGGAGAGTATTCTGTTAAAATTGGTTGTTGGATACTAAAACGAAAACTTTAAAATAGAACTAATTTCTTAAACTTGCTATAATGGAAATAAAAATATTAGAATCATCTAAAAATCTTATGAAAGTTGAATTATTTGGCGAAGATCATACTTTGGTTAATATAATAAGAAAGGAATTATGGAACGATTCACATGTCAAAGTTTCTGGATATGATATGGGTCATCCACAAACTAGTAATCCTGTTATTATTGTTGAAACTGATGGTAAAGAAGATCCAAAAAAGGCATTACTTTCAGCAATTGAGAGAATACAAAAATTGGATAAAGATTTGTTGGCTCAATTAAAAAGCCAATTAAAATAATTGTGATCAATAATGAAATGTTATAGGTTGATTTTAAAGAAGGTTTGGAATTTTTTATGGCATGAAGATAGTTTGGCTTCGTGGATAGTATCTTTACTTCTTGCTTTTTTATTAGTAAAATTTATGATTTATCCCGGACTTGGATTAATTCTTGGTGGCACTACTCATCCAGTTGTTGCTGTTGTTTCTGGAAGCATGGAACATGACGGTTTAGGGTTTAATGAGTGGTGGGAAGAAAACAAAGAGTGGTATGAAGAACACGAAATTTATCAAGAAGATTTTAATGAATGGATATTTATAAATGGATTCAATAAAGGAGATATTATTTTCTTATATGGATCTGAATCGAAAGATATAAAAGTAGGTGAAGTGGTTGTATTTCAATCAAATTCACATTATCCTATAATACATCGTGTTGTTGGAAAATGGAGTGAAGGAGATGAATGGTATCTTCAAACAAAAGGAGATCACAATGCTGCAAGTTATAGCAGTTTAGGTGAAACTCGAATTGCTGAAGATAAATTGATTGGTAAATCTTTATTCAAGATACCTTATCTAGGTTGGATAAAAATATTATTTACTAATTTAATTGGAGGATTGGTAAAATGATGGATGGAATGTTTTGTCAAAAATGTGAAAGTTTAATGTCTTTAGACGCAGAGAAAAAAAAGCTTAAGTGTAACAATTGTGGTTATTCTTCGAGAAGTAAACCTGGTAAATTAGTTATCAAAGAGAAAGTTGAATTGGAAAAAGAAGATAGAATTGAAGTTCAAGGTGGAAAAAAAGTTGAAACTTTGCCCAAGATAAAAGAAAAGTGTGGTGAATGTGGAAATGGTTTTGCATATTATTGGTTAGTTCAAACTAGGGCAGGAGATGAATCAGAAACAAGATTTTTTGAGTGCACTAAATGTAAACATAGGTGGAGAGCATACTAACTTATCTATTTTAGAATAACAATTATTAAAAACGAAATTGTATTCTCCTTTTTGATTTATTATGAAAGTAGTATTAACAGAGCCAAGATTTTTGAAGGAAAGTATCAATATAATTTCTGAATTAGTTAATGATGTTAGAATAAAATTTGATACTAATAAATTAGAGATAGTTGCAATGGATCCTGCGAATGTTGCGATGGTTATTTTCAGATTATTAAGCAGCTCTTTTGTTGAATATAAAGTTGAAGGTGTAGAAACTATAGGCGTTAATCTTGCTAGTTTGAAACAAGTTATTGGTAGGGCTAGGCCATCTGATAGTATAACTTTAGAATTGGATAATGAAAAAAATAGGCTTAATGTTCAATTACGTGGGGGGAGTGTTAGAAATTTCAATCTTGGTTTAATTGATATACAAGAAAATGATCAAAAAATTCCCGAATTAGATTTTCCTGCGAAAATATCTATGAACTCTGTTATTTTTAATGAAGCAGTTGAAGATATGGATATTATTTCTGACTCAATAGGTTTTATTGCTGGGGCCGATAAGTTAAACATATTTGCTAGTGGGAATACTAGTGATGCTAAAATTGAAATTGGTAAGACTGATGAAACATTAATTGATGTTAGTTCTGAAGATGAGATAAGATCAAAATATTCTGTCGAGTATCTTAAGAAAATAATTAAAGGAAGTAAATTGAGTGACACTGTTAGTTTAAAATTCGGTGTTGATTATCCCTTAGAGATTGAATACAAAGTTACGGACAGGTTACAAATTTCTACAATTCTTGCACCTAGGGTCGAAAACAAATAATTATATGCGAAAACTTTATAAGTTTCTTTTAACATTTGGGACTTATGAATAAAAGAGGTCAAGTTACAATTTTTGTTATTTTGGGAATCATAGTTTTAGCTATTGTGGGATTTGTTATTCAACAAAGAGGTTATATAGGTGGCGGTGAACTTGATGATGAGAGTAATGAACATTGGATTTCTTCACAAATTGAACCTTTTGAAGATGGAATTGAAACTTGTGTTGAGGGTGGTTTGCTCAGGGCCATAAGACAAGTATTATTACAAGGTGGAAAAAGTTCACCATTGGCAGATAGAAGTTTAGAATGGGGCGGAACTTTAATCGCTCGTGCTTATGATGGAACTATTCCTAGGACTTATTTGCCTACTCTAACTGGTTTGGGAATTGAGCTTCAAAGTTACATTAGGGGAGATGAAGAAATTGCTGAATGTATAAATGGTGTTTTTGATTCTTTTGAAGGAATTGGAATGGCAGTTTCACCAATTGGTGATTTTAATATTGGGGCTCCAATGATTTCTGATAATGAATTAAAACAAACTATTAATTATCCTTTAGAGGTCCAACGTGGAGATTATACTGCTATTGTTGATGATCTTTTAGCTGTCGTTAGAGTTCCTGTTGGTAGGGCTCTTCGAGGTGCAAATGCCATTGTAAGTTGTTATAATGGAGATTATGTAAATTATCCAGATTATAATTTATTTTGTAATGTTGGCGGAGTTACTTTTGATTGGTGGACGTATACTTTTGTGTCTGGTGAAACTAATTATGGAGTAAATCAATTAACGTCAGATATAAATTTTTTAGATTCATGTACTAGATTTCATAAAATATTTTTACCTGTAGAAAGTGAGGAGGATATAACATTTAATGTGTTATTCAATTTAATTTGTTAAATAAATATAATAAGTGGATTAGTGTATTTCTTTCTGTTTTGTTAATTTTTGCTATTTTTAATCTTGCAATTGTTTTAGAAAGCGAACCTGTTGCTGCTTCTCCTTTTTGTTGTATTCAAACTACTAATAATGATTATTGTGTCGATAGTGTTAATGGGAATTTTGGAGATGCAGAATGTGTGGCAGGCCAACTTAATGATTATGTAAACTGTAATCAAATTGATGCTTGTAACCTTGAAACTTGTGTTCCTGCAATTGGTTCTTGTTTGTCTAATTATCCAAGACAACAATGTATTAATGAGGGAGGGGTTCCTTACAATGCTCCAAAAGAATCTGTTCCTGAATGTTCTCCAGGTTGTTGTGTTAATAATGGAATTTGTACTGTTATGGAAGAAACCCTTTGTTCAGGTGAACATAGTGCTAGTATTATTGATAATTTTCAATGTGATCAACAATGTGATGGTGAAGAATTAGGTTGTTGTGTTGGTACTGGAACTTGTGATTTTACTCAAGGCAATCAATGTGTTGCTTCATGGACAAGTTTCCATAATGGAGATCTTTGCAGTGATTGGATTTCTTGTACTGCAGAACCTTATGAACAACATTCATATAAAGCATGTGGTAATGCTTATGGCTCCCTTGAAGAAGGAGATTCTCATAAAGTTTATTGGTTTGATAGTGATAGTAATCGAGATGAATTAGTTGAAGATTGTGGATTTCCTGATGGAACTTGTTTTGATTCTGATGGTCCAGGTGGAGCAGAAGATGCTTCTTGTATCACAACTGCGTGTGTTGAAGAATGTCCAGATTGTGAACCAAATCAATTACTGAATGGAGAACAAATTTGTTTAACTACTTACCAAGGTTCTTTTTCAAATGATCAAAAAAGTAAATTTTTGAAAGAATATATTCTAGAATGTCAAAATGGTGAAGTTCATAATATTGAAGAAATTTTTCATGGTGAAAAAATCTGTATAGATGAAGATACTACAGATTTTGGTGGTGAATTTGGCAGAAGAGATGCCAAGTTTATTGATAATCCTTATACTGATTGTTTAGATTCGGGCGAGGGGATTGCTCTTTTGGATGTATTTGGTTATATTCCTGTTGTTGGCGCTCCATTTGTTTCAATGGGTGGTTATTCTCGTGGAGCAAATGGGTGGGTAAATGCCTTATCATTGAATGTAGATAGGTGTGATCAAATTGATATCGATCTTGCTAATGGTGGTTCTGTAGATGTTTGTGATTATGATCATGATTTCTGGTCTCCTCTGGGTTCTTGCAATCCTAATTATCCTCCTTCTAAAGATGAAAGTAAATGTGGAGATTGTGGGAAAGGAGGAGATAGTTATGCTAATCTTTGTACTGAACAAGAATGTAATGCTTTAGGTGATTGTCAATTTGAAAGTCATGGTTTTGATCCAAATTCTTTTGCTACTGCTGCAGGTCTTGCGCTTGGAGGAGCTACTGCAATAGTTGCAGGCAATTGGGTTGTTTGTGGATTAAGTGCACAATGTAGTAATCCAAGTTTTTGGACTTTAGTTTCTAGTGAAATTTGGTCTGTTTTTGGAAGTAATTTATTTTGGATAGTTTATGGAGTTGTAGTTGGTTTTGGTGCCGGTGCAGCTGCAGAAGTTGATGAATATAGTTTCTCAAATGTTGAAGATGGAAAAGCAGATTTGGCTAAAACTTATGCTATTGCACGATCATTGAGTAGTAGAGGATTGGTAGATCATAGTGAAGGAGAATTAGAAGTTGGTTGGTTACTTGGTAGTGAAATTATAATTGATTTAGCAAGAATTACTGTAGAATACGGAGGGTTTAGTGGTTCTGCTTTCTTTGGCGAATGGTTAATTGAGAGAGCATTTCAATCAACTGTTGGTGATGCTGTCGCTGGTTTGGCAGGTCAAGAAGCAATTGATGTTGCGAATGGAGCTATTGGCACAATGTATGATGATTTTGCATTACAGGTTCCAAGTACTCCTTATGAAATAACTAGTGCTTCTCAATTATCTGGAAATGGATTAGATACTGCATCTGAACAATTCACAGATACTATTACAGAAGAAAGTGTCGAAGGTGCTGGAAGTTTTATATCAACTACTTTGAAAGTCCTTGGTGCTTTGTATACTCTTTATCAAGCTTCTGAGGCATTTAATGGTGGAGAATGTTCTTCAGAAACTGCATATACTGATAATGAACAATGTTGGCAATGTGGTGGTCCGGAAGGTCAATGGACTTGTACTAGTGAAAGGTGTGGAATTTTAGGTGGAGATAATAATCATTGTGAATATTTAGAATTTACTGATGATTCTGGAAATGGTGAATGTGTGTCTGTTGATCCAACTGATTTTGATGATCCTGTTGTTAATCATATGAAAGTCGAAGTATTTGATACTGAAGGAAATTATGTTGAAGAACTTGAACAAAGTGCTATTGGTGAAAGAAATGAATTAGTGATTCCAAGTAGTGGAAATTATGATTGGTATGGTGTAGGAACTTTGAGACTTCATATTAATACTACAAATCCTGATGGAGAACCTGAGAGGGCAAAATGTAGATGGGGTAAGGAAAATGGAGTAGATTTTACTTCATTGCCAAATTTATTTAATTCTTTTTCTTATGTATTTGAAGATTTTGCAGATATTGAATTAGGTGCTGGAGACAGAGCTAATGGGGGAATTATTTATTATGTTAAGTGTGAAGATCTTAGTGGCAATTCTCAAGGTGCTACCGAAGATTTCTATTCTCTTGAGGTGAATTTTGGTCCTGAACCTGATGAATTCCCTCCAACTCTTTGGACTGTTAATCCATTTGGTGGAGTTAATTTACCTGAAAGTACTTCTTCAATAAATGTTGGATTAGTTGTTAGCGATATTAGTGGCGTTAATGGTTGTGCTTATTCACAAGATAATTTGGAATACTCCACTATGGAGAATTTCTTTAATACTGCAGGTAGTGCTCCTTGTCCTGGAAGAGAAGATTCTACTTGTGCACTATATAGTGCAACTATTCCTTTGACTAATGGGGTTGGCATTCAAGGAGAAGTCGATGGGATAATGAGTTATTCATATCATTTTGCCTGTACTGATGGAAGTAACAGTGGAATAGTATATGGAGATCACCAATATGATTCTTATGATTATACTGTGATTGTTGTTCCAACTTTTAATGTTACAATAGAAAACCCGATTGATGGCCAAACTGTATTTACTAGCAATCCTTTGATTCAAGCAAGTACTTCTGTGAATACTATTGGATGTGAATACAGTATTGATGGTGCTAATTATGAATTTGAAGAACTTGGCGGTACTCATTATGTGATTGAACATCTAGATAATTTAGCAGGTAGTCCTTCTGGAATATCTCACAGTTTGAGTGTGAGTTGTGAAGATTCTGCCCATAATATTGTTACTGAAACTTCGACATTTTATGTTGTTGCTGATGGTGATGCACCTTATCCAGTTAGAGTTTATACTTCGGGAAATTTTTTGAAAATATTATTGAATGAAGAAGCAGAATGTAAGTTCGATACAGAGGTTTCAAATTTTGTTTATGAAGATGGAACTGAGATGCCGCCATCCTTTGGCGCAGAACATTATACTAGTCTTGGTTCAGAAACTTATTACATACAGTGTAAGGATCAATTTGATAACTTAGGAAGTTTTACGGTAATTCCATAATGAAAAAAGGACAACTTTTCGGACAATCATTTGTGTATATCTTTTATGCTCTTGTTATAGTCCTCGTTATGTTTTTTGGATTTAAATGGATATCAGATTTGAATGATCTTGGAAATGAAGTTGAATACAATCAATTTCTTAGTGAATTTGAGAGTAAGTTGAGTACTGTTTCGAGTGATAATTATGGTAGTACTGTTTTTGTTAATGATATTCGTGTTCCTGCTGGTGTTGATGAAATATGTATTTTAGATTCTAATGTTGTTCAAAATTTTAATGTTGTTAGTGATTCTATTCTTGCCGAGTATATGAATATAACTTATTCTCAAGGTTCTGAATTGAATGTATTTTTTGCAGGTGATAAGGTGGATGCCTTTACTTTGGATGCCTTTGGTTTAGAAAGTAGTCCCTTATGTGATCCTACTATTGATGGAATCATTGATATGAAACTTCTTAATAATGGAAGTAATGTTATTGTTAGATTGATTTAGTAACACAAATTATTTAAACTTCTGATTTAATTTTTATGTTATGAATAAAAGAGGGCAAGGTATGGAATTTAGTTGGGTATTTGTTTCTTTTGCTGGAGCACTTGTTTTAATCTTTTTTGCAATGTTTGCTGTTAAGTATATTGATCTGCAAGAAACTAGAGAGAATGGAGAGATTGCAAGAAATATGAATAATGTTTTACTTAGTGCTAAAAGTAGTGATCAGTATTTAACTTATGATCCTAAGATTCCTAAATTTTCTTTGGCTTTTGATCCTGCAGATTGTGAGAAGTTCTGGATTAATAATGATGTTAGTTTGAGATTTAATGAAGCTTTTTTTGGAAGTAATGCTAAGTCTAATAATTATACTATTTGGAGTAAATCTTGGAATCATCCATTTAAAATAGATACTTTTGTTTATGTTAGTTCTACAGATACTAAATATTATTTTTCTGGGTTGGATAGATTGGAAGATAGAATGGCTGGCCATTATGAAATTGTTTCTAATCCTAGTGAGGCTGATGTTTTGGTATTTGCCAATGTTGTTGGAGATATTTATGAAGGTAAGGAATTGATAATTGATGAAGCTAGTAAGGAAGTAACTTTTGTTGAAGACAATGTTACTTACAGATATCATAGTGATGAATTTATTTATGGGGCAATTTTTTCGTACAACTCTG
Source organism: Candidatus Woesearchaeota archaeon (assembly GCA_964617925.1). Taxonomy (GTDB): domain Archaea; phylum Nanobdellota; class Nanobdellia; order SCGC-AAA011-G17; family PNOQ01; genus JABHIB01. The sequence continues at coordinate 13,577 of CAZTYO010000010.1, read as the reverse complement.
ATTTTTACAAGTGTGCTTATGATAAGATATTGAATAAATTTGATAATCTTTTTTCCATTTATGAAAGTAAGGCCGGTGCTCTAGGTGGTTGTGATTATACTCCTGTTATTGATAGTTTAGGAAGCTCGACTGCAGATGATTTGGGCGACTTAGTTGAGAATAATAATTGGTTGAGTAATTATGAATGTAGGGTGGTGTTTTAGATGAATAAGAAAGGACAGTTACAAATTCAGGAAAGCATCATTGTTATTTTTTTAGTTATGATAATCATAATTATTGGTATGATCTTCTTTTTCAAAGTTAGTTCTAAATCTATCGATACTGATTCTTATGCTTATGAAGAATTTAGATTTCATCAGATGATTGAAGTTGTTCCGAATATGGCAGAGTTCAAGTGTTCGCATCTTGGTGTCGAGGAGGAATGTCTCGATTGGTTGAAAGTTCGTTCCTTTACTTCTCTTGGGTTGGGTGAAGATTATCCAGTGTTCAAAGATAAATCTATTATTTTGAAAAAAGATGGTGTTGAGAATTTGATTTATTTCGACGCTGAGTGTCTGGATGCTAGGATTATTAGTAGTCCAGTTAGTTTGTATGATCCTTTGTTGGATAGATATTCCGTCGCTGAGTTGATAGTGAGGTGGTGTTCATGATGAAAAAAGGTCAAATGGAAGCAATGGGTTTGGTCATTATTGTTTTCTTAGTTATTATTATTGGGTTGTTTTCAATCCGGTTTATGGGCGGTGACAGCGACGACAATGATATTTATTATAGTATTAAAGTTAACAATTTAGTTAATGCGATCTACAAGTCAGATGTCAGTGGGCAAAGTTTCTCTTCTTTGGCTAGAGGTTGTTGTGATGGTAATAATTTTGATTGTGAACGTGTTATTTCTTTTGTAAATGGTACGATTAATTCGTTTGTTGACGAAAAAGCATTGTTCGAATTGAATGGAATTGGTGGAGCTGCATGTATCACTCCTGTAGGTGATTGTGATGAGGGAGTTGGCTCAAACAGCGTATTTATGCCCGGAGGCTATGAAATTCGGGCGAATTTGTGTCGGAGATAGTTCTAAAATGCTTAATTTGGTCTGTATTGCTCGAATTCTTAGGTTTGGAGCTTAGATATATGCTAAGATAGATAAATGTTTATAAATAAATAAAAGAATTTTTTTTGTATTGATAGACGATAACAGTGACTTAGGAAAAGTAAAAGTGATGACAACGAACTTGGCACAAAAAAAGAGGAAAAAGATATTTACACTTAGGAGGTGTGAATTTTAATATGAAAATTATAAGAAAGATTGCGGCTTTGGGTGGTGGCGCAGCCATGCTTGGAGCTACAATGACAGGTGCTCTTGCAGCTGATCTAGCAGACTTACCTGCACCATTTGTAGCTGACTCAGCTTATGTTGATGTTGCTATGGTAATAGGTAATACATTAGATAACGATGCAAGAACAGAAATTAAGACTTACATGGACAGTTTAGCGACTGCTGCAAGTGCAAGTGAGGAATCAGACCAATTTGATAAAAGTAGTGACTTTTTAGAGTTATATCAAGAGATGCAAGATTCAAAGGATGTTTTTACTTCTTCTGATTTGCCAACTGCACTGAGTGATTTCGATGTTAGGGGTAAAACTGATACAGGAGTAAAACAATATTTAAGATTTAGTGGGCTTACACAAAGTACTGATGCTACTGCTACTGTGGGTTATTTAGAAAATAATGTAGATGAACAAGAATTATTTTTATATATCGATGATTCTGATTATTTCTTTGAATATGAATTGGAATTTGCTAGTGGATATGATAGTGACAATTCATCAAATGATTTAGAAGATTGGGATAATGATGTATGGAATATTCTTGGTGAAGAATTTATTGTGGTAGATGCAGATCTTTCTGGAACTGAAATTACAATTAATTTGATGGGTGGAGCTGAATCTGACAGTATTGCTGAAGGTGAAACTAAATCATATGTTGTAGAAGGAAGTACTTATGAAGTTAATCTTTTGTACACTAGTGAAACTCAAGCAAAATTTGTTGTGAATGGAGAATCTACTTCTTTGCTTAGTGAGGGAGATACATATACATTGGAAGATGATACAAAGATTGGTGTAAGTGATATTTTATATCAAGACTATTCTGGTGGAGTTCATCAAGCTGATTTTTACATTGGTGCAGATTCTGTAGATCTTGTAGATGATGCTTATAATGATTCAAGTTATAATGCTGGTGTAACTATTGGTGGTGATTCAATTGAAGATGCAAGAGTTAAAATTGTTGGTTCGGCTACTGGTAATGTATTCACTTTAACAAATCTTAAATATCAACTTATAGCTGATGGAGTAGGTGGAGATGTTTACATTGGTGCAAATGAAGGAATTAGATCAAAATTAGATGAACCTGAAGGAATGCTTGGTACAAATTGGGATCTTACTTTCAAGGGACTTTCTGAAGAAAATACAGAAACTATTGAATTTACTCCATCTGGAGATGATTCATATAGATTTTCATTTGTAAATTCTGCTGGAAATGTTTATTCCAATGTTGAATTATTTGATAATAGTTCTGCAGCTAAGTTTGGAGGAGATGAATCAGATGAAGATTTTTGGTTTACTGAAACTGCATTTATTAATACTACAGGTCATGTAAATAATACTGCTGTTTATATGGATGCTGGAGATGTATTCGTTGTTTCTGATGCAGTAGTTGGAAGTTCTGAATCAACAACTGAAACATACATCTTACAATATAACTCCATAGATACTTCAGATAATGTGATAACTTTTTCAGATGTTTCTACAGGTGGATCTGATTATGAAGTTGCCTATGGTGCTGCAGTAGTAGGAGATATTAGCGATTGGACTAATTATGATGCAACAAATAGTACTGGAGTAACAAGTTTTTATCATGGTGATTTGATAATAGGTGGTACTTCTTATGATGTCATCCTTAATGAAACTAGTGAATTACTTGTTGTAAACTTAGATAGTGGTTCTACTGGAATTGCATCTGATGAAGTTGGCGTAGTTACTCAATATGGTGCAATTATTGATTTTGGTACTCAAAGTTCACCAAGTAATTTAACTGGTGCTGCAATTTCTGTAACTTTGAATACTGATGATGAAATGATAGATGATGTAACTTCTGGATATGAAATAACAACTATTGGTTTTACATTTGGTGCTGAAGTTGATTTAGATGTGACTAGTGGAAATTTGACTGATGAAGCTGGTGCAGGAGTTTATGATGGTACTGCATATATGAAAGCTGATGAAGATGATAGTACTCATCAAATTGGTTACACTGTATATGGTGCATTAGTAGATTTGACAGAACCTAGTGATGACCCTGCAACTCTATCCTTTGAGTATCCTGAAGAACAAAGAGGACCAGAAGTATTTGTTGAATATGGATCTAGTGAAACATCAACATCTGCAGCTTTAATGACTGCTAGTGAAGTAACTGATGCAACTACTTACAACTTAATCCTTGTAGGTGGACCATGTGTAAACAGTTTAACAGCTTCTTTTGAAGGTGTATCTGCTGGATCATGTGGAGCTGACTCTGGATATTCAGAGAACACAGGTTATCTAAAGATGTTTGATAACGGTGAAAAGGTAGCATTAGTTGTAGCTGGATGGGAAGTTGACGACACTAAGAGAGCAGCAAAAGTTGTAGCTAACCCCGAAGCATTTACATTAGCTGGTACAACAGCAACTGTAACTGGTGACAGCCTAGAAGTTGAAGGAATCGTTGTAGCGTAAAGCTACTACTTTTTTTCTTTTTTTTCTTTTTTTTCTTATCGAAACATTTTTAATTATAATACTTCTTTACACTTTTAATGAAATCAAAAAATAAACTTTGGATGCCTATTCTTATTGTTGTAATAATGATTAGTAGTACATTGGGTTTTATGTATGGTGGAGATCAAGATTCCAGTATTCTAAAATATGGAGAGTATACTTTCACAAATACTAATGAAGGTTGGATATTTTTTGTTAATGGAAATAAATATGTATTCAATTATTCACCAGGAGAGTTAATAAATGTGCAATACAACATATCTAAAGATAATCTATATTTATCTTATTATCCAAGTGATATAGATAATAATATTGCTTATTCTATTGATTTACTTTCATCAATTTCAAATTCAGAGACTATTGCCTGTTTTGAAAGGAATAACTGTATTACTGAAGAAATAATTGACTGTCAACAAAATAAGAATATTTTAGCTTTCATAAAAGGAAATGAAAATTTATATAAAGAAGATTATTGTACCTTCATATCTAAAGATATGGTAAAAATATCTGAAAGGCTTGCTTATGAAATATTAGGAGTTATGTGAAAATGGATAAAAATACTGAAAGGGCAATAAATATCATGATTATATTCTTAATTGGGCTTCTTCTATTATTAGGAGTAGGCATTTACAATAATGAAAGGGAGATTGAGTATGAATGGGAAGGTCCAGAAGGAATTTTTAATTTTGTTATTGATGATAGTTCTGGAATTGAATTCCATTTAGCTAAGTTGGAATATGGGCTTGGAAGTATTGATAATGTTCCTTTTAATTATGGTCCTGAAGAACTACAAGATTTAGAATTTAGTGAAGATATAAATTCAAATTTATTAAATAAAGAAAGAGTGTATATTGTTCAAAATCCTGAAGATACTACCATTACAGAAGGTAAAACATTGATAGCTTCTTTAACAATGTGGAGAATATTTTTGAAACCTTTTGATCCAGTTTTAGAAATTGATGCGCAAATGGCAATAACTAAGACTTATGAAGGAGATAATGGAGAATTTCCAATAATTAATTGTGAGGATGTTTCTAATAGTATCGGAGTTATTTTATTGCAATCTGGAGAAACTAATAAGGGATATGTTGAAGATGGTTGTGTTATCTTGGAATTTGAAGATGGAGAAGGTAGTGTTAAGATAGCTACAGATCTTGTTTATCATATTCTTGGGATATTATAAATCAGAAGATTTTAAAAAGGTTGAATTTCTTTTATTTTTCTAATGCCGCGATCGCATAATCTGGTATTGCACCGGCCTTGAAAGCCGGGCCCGCAAGGGCATCTGGGTTCAAATCCCAGTTGCGGCGTTTTTATTTTATTATTATAGAATCTTTCAAATGTTTTTTTGCATATTTAAGTTTATCTTTTGAATTAGAATATATAGTTAATATTTTTTTATTTTTATTTACTTTATCTTTTGCATGTTTGTATAAATAAATTCCAGCTTCTTTGTCTCCAGGTGCTCCAGCTATTCTGGCAGATTTTGTAATCTTTTTATTATCAATCTCCATTATTTTCCCTTTTTTATTCGCTTTAAAATTATAAGAATACTTTGCTAGTTCTAATTCAGATGGTTTTATTGAAGATTTTCCACCCTGCAGTTTTATTATCTCTTTCATTTTTTTGTAAGCTGATCCAGATTCAAGAATCTCTTTTGCTGAAGCTTTTGTTCCAGTTAGTTTGAATAATTTATCTGCTATTAAAATTGATTTTTTTTCAAGATCTTTTGGACCATTTTCTCTTCTTAATATTTTTAGTACATCTTTTGCTTCAAGATTTGGTCCTATTCCGTCCCCTATTGGTTGAGAACCATTAGAGATCATTACTTCTATTCTCATATTTAGTTTTTTTCCTATGTTAATAAATTTTTTCTTTAATCTTAATGCTTCTTTTTTAGAATTGATTTTTGCAGTTTTTCCAATTGGAATATCTACTAGAACATGAGTTGATCCTACACTTGCTTTTTTAGCTAAAATGGAGGCTAACATTAAACCTTTTGGGTCTAGTCTTAGTGGATATCTAACTTTGATTAATTTGTCATCTGTACCAGCTAATTCCATTGCTCCGCCCCAGATTATGCAACCATTAACTTTTTTTACTATTTTTTTTATTTTTTCTGCAGTAAAAGAAACTTTTGCTAATGTTTCCATGGTGTCTGCAGTTCCAGCTGCACTGGTTATTGATCTTGAACTACTTTTTGCTATAGTTAAACCTGCGGCGGCCAAAATCGGAGTAATCAACATTGTTGTTCTATTGTTTGGTATTCCGCCAAGACAATGTTTGTCTACAACAATTTTTTTTCCAAGTTTTATTTTTTTTCCATTTTTTAAAATGGCGTTTGTGAAATTAATTATTTCTTCATTTGAAAGTTCGTTCTGGTAACAGGCCGAAACAAAATATGATAATTCTACTTCTGTCAAATCATTTTCAGTAAGATCCTTTATAATTATTTCAATTTCTTTTTTAGTTAATTTTCCACCATCTAATTTTCTTCTAATAAATTCTATTGAAGCAGGGGTGTGAGTCGGTTTTATTTTTATTTCTTCCTTTCTTTTTACTTTTAAAATATCTAGAACTTCTTCAAATAAACCTATTTCTCCTTTTTTTATCCCTCTCGAAGATTCTGAAATATCTATAGAAACTATTATTTCTTTTCTTCCTTTTTTTAATAGAATTCTACTTCCACCACGAAGATCTAGATGTTTTGCATTTTCATGATTTAATATAGCAACTAAATTTCCTCCAGTTGAGATATTTATATCTTTAACTTTAAGTAACATTTTCCTCTTCTAGTGCCCTATAAAGAACAACTAATAATGAAAGTATTAATGGTCCAATAAGAATTCCTGCAAATCCGAAAAGTTTTAATCCCCCAAGAAGGCCTAAAAATATAACTATTGGGTGTATGTTCGCTTTTACTCCAATTAATTTTGGTTTTAGTATGTTTTCTATTGAACTTATAATTAAGAACCCGTAAAGGAACAAGATTATTCCTGCAACTATCCTATCCATTGCGAATAAGTAGATTACTGTGGGGAACCAAATTGCTGAAGCCCCTATTGCTGGAAGAATCGCTAGAATTGTTATTATAATTCCCCAAAGTATGGCATTTGGTATTCCTAAGAAATAAAAACCGAGTGCTCCGACAACACCTTGTGCTAAACCTGAAACAACTAATCCAAAAATTATCCCATTTGTTGTATTTTGAACATCCTTGAATAATTTGTCTTTCTTGTGTCTAGCTAAAGGAATTGTTTTCTTTAATTTTTTTATTAGTTCCGGGCCCTGTATAAATAGGTAAAACATTGTAAATGCTATGATGATTATTGATAATAATCCTTTCATAATAGATACGAAAATATTTGCTGTTGCATTAATTAAAAAACCAGAAATTTTAGATGCATAATCTTTTGCATAAGTATTTATGTTTATGTTTATTTTTGTAACACTATTGATTGTTTCAGAAACTTTGCTAAAATCTAGTTTATTGAATCCTTCTTGAAGTGCCGTTGTTTCCCTTATTACTGGCCCTGTCATGAATAATAAAGGAATTGCAACTATCAGGAAAATTAAAAATAATGTTATTCCTGCAGACACTTGTTTTTGTTTTACGATCCTTAATATTCTTGTAAATAAAGGATTGAAGATGATCGCTAATATTACTGCAGTTAATAATGCAGGAATAAAAGGTACAACTAATTTATAGGAAAATAAAATTAAGACTATTACTGCCGCAAATAAAAGATAGGATTTGTAATTAGCTAATTTAAGTTCCATATGTATATTTTCGTATAATTTATTTATAAATATTTGTATTGTTTTTAGTTTAGAAAACTTTAAAAGATACTTGACTTTTGCTTAAATAGATGGATGATAAGACTATAGTGGGTTTAATTGAAACTATAAAAATTAACAATAAAGAGGTTGATGCGAAAATTGATACTGGTGCTTCTAGGAGTTCTATTCATATTAAACTGGCTTCTGACCTTAGATTGGGGCCAGTTATTAAGTCTGTAAGAATAAAAAGTTCTCATGGTGTTCAATTAAGGCCGATTGTTAAGGCTACTGTTGAAATTTGTGGGAGAACTGTTGAAGGTACATTTACAATTACTAATAGGGAGGCTTTGAAATATCAAGTTTTGATAGGGCAGGAAATTTTGAAACAAAATTTTTTGGTTGATCCGATGAAAAATGAAGATAGCAATAATTAGCTTAAATAGCATGAGTAGCCGAATGGTTGCTAAGGAATGTGAAAATTATTTTGATGAAGTAGATTTGATTAGTATAAAGGATCTTGAAACTAGGGCTAGTTCTGATGGGGTGGAAGTTCTTTGCAATGGTGAACCCCTTGGAGACTATGATTGTGTTTATTGTAGGGGAAGTTCTAAATATGCCCTATTATTGCAAAGTGTAACTGAATCTTTTGAAGGAAAATGCTATATGCCTCTTTCTGCTAAATCTTTTATTGTTGGTCATAATAAATATTTGACAACCTTGGAACTGCAAAAGTCCAAGATTTCACAACCTAAATCTTATTTGGCTTCAACTATAGAATCTGCTAAAAAAATATTAGACAAAATTCATTATCCTGTTATTATTAAAATTCCAACTGGTACTCATGGAAAAGGAGTGATGGTTGCAGAAAGTTTTGCTTCTGCTTCTAGTGTTCTTGATGCTTTAGAAGTGTTTAAACAACCATATATTATTCAAGAGTTTATTGATACTGATGCTACAGACATAAGGGTTATAGTTGTTGGTGATCATGTTGTTGCTGGGATGAAGAGAAAGGCCAAGTCTGGGGAATTGAGGGCGAATATTCATGCTGGTGGAATTGGCGTTCCTTTTGAACTTGATTCTGTATCTGAAAAAATGGCAATAAAAGCTTCTAAGGCAATTGGTGCAGATATTTCAGGTGTTGATCTACTTGAAGGCAGTAAGATGAATATTCTTGAGGTTAATCTTAGTCCAGGGTTGCAAGGAATAACTAATGCTACTAAGAAAAATGTTGCTGAAAAAATTGCTAAATTTTTGTATAAAAAGACTGATGAATTTAAGAAAAGGTATTCTACTGCCAAATATAATGATATAATAAAAGGGTTGGAGAAAAAACCAGATAACGGATATAGTTCTGTTATTACAAATTTAGATGTTAAGTTAGGTAGGATTAAATTGCCTGTTGGAATAACAAAAATTAGTGGTTTTAAAGATAATGGGGAAGTGTTGATTAAAGCTACAAAAGATAAAGTTCTTATTAAAAAGAATGATGAAATAAAATAGAAATCTTTTTATATTTTGAATTTATTATTTTCTTTAAAGGAGTGTGATTTAATGGATAAAAATAAAATTATTGGTGTAAGTATTGCCATTTTACTTTTTGGAATTATAGTTCTTTCTGGAATGGGGATAATTTACAACTGAATCCTCTTTCTGCTTCATGTGTTGTTTTTGGTTGCGGAGGTTGCGAATATAGTGGATGTGAATTAATTGGTCCCGGATGTACTGCTCTTCAAACTTATGGTGGCGAATGTGGAAGTTGTAACTGTAATCTTGAAATGAGTGGACCTACAGATTCAAAAGGTAGAAAATATCCTAAGTTTCAATGGGACTGGCCATTTTAACTTTTTTTCTTTTTTTCCGAAATCTTTTTTAATCTATGTTTTAATTTTTTTATTATGAAATTAGCAGTATTATTTAGTGGGGGAAAGGATTCAATTTATTCTACATATTTAGCAAGTAAGGAACATGAGATTGTTTGTTTGTTGAGTGTTTTTTCTAAAAATAAAGAAAGTTATATGTTTCATACTCCAAATATTGAATTGACTAAGGTTCAATCTTATTCTATGGATATTCCCTTGGTTGTTAAGGAGACTTCTGGAGTGAAAGAAAAAGAGTTGAAAGATTTAAAAGAGCTTATTAAAATTGCAAAAGAGGGATATGGTGTTGAAGGTATTGTAACTGGGGCTATAGAATCTGTTTATCAAGCTACACGAGTTCAGAAAATATGTGATGAGTTGGATATTTGGTGTTTTAATCCTTTGTGGCAGAAAGATCAAGTTGAACTTCTTAATGAATTACTTGAAAATAAGTTTGAAGTTATGTTTAGTGGTATTGCAGGGTATCCATTAGATGAAAAATGGTTGGGTAAAAAGTTGAATAAATCTAGTATTAAAGAGTTAATCAAATTTAAAGAGAAGTATTCTTTTAATCCTTCTGGAGAAGGTGGAGAATGGGAAAGTTTTGTTTTGGATTGTCCAATGTTTAAGAAAAAAATTATAATCAAAAAATTTGATAAAGAATATGCAAAACATGCTGGAACTTATTTTATTAAGGAGGTTGAATTGAAATGATTTTAATAATTAGTACCTGTTCAGATCGATTGAATGAGTTTGAATTTGTTCAACCTATAGTAAATATTGTAAATAAAGAATGGAAAATTAAACATTATTCTAAAGTTAGTAAAAATGATATTTCCGTTGCTGATAAGGTAATTATTTGTGGAACTTCATTGAAAGATAACAGATTTCTTGAAGATCTTAAACTGTTTGAATGGCTGAAGAATTTTGATAAACCTGTTTTGGGAATTTGTGCTGGTATGCAAATTATTGGTTTAAATTTTGGTGCTAAATTAGTTTTGAAAAAAGAAATTGGGATGATTAAAGTGGAGATGAAGAAAGAAAATATATTATTTGATAATGATTTTGAAGTTTATTGTTTGCATGGCAATTCTCTTTCTAATTTGAAACAATTTGAAATTTTAGCTAAATCGGAAACTTCTGTTCAAGTAATAAAGAAAGATAATATTTATGGAATTCTTTTTCATCCGGAAGTTAGAAATGAAAATATTGTTAAGAATTTTATTGCCATTTGTTAAATGCTTGTTCTAGTTCTTTGTGTGTTTTTGAATATTTTTTTAATGGGATTTTTTTCATAGTTGCTTCTATTGCTTGCCTCATTGCTTTTGCACCTGCTTCTGTTCCATCTGGATGCCCATGCACTCCGCCGCCGGCTTGAATTATTATGTTGTTTCCCATTGTTTGAACTATTTTTGGAATTTGTAAGGGAGATACTCCTCCCGATGCAACTGCCAATACTGATTTTATATTAAACCAATTTTGTTCTAGTCTATTTGTTTTGGGATTTGCTTTGATTTTTTGTTCTTCTATCTCTTTTTCTATTGATAGTTCTTCAGATGCTGAACCGTGCATTTTTCCAATACCTGCTGTTCCTATGTGAAGTTGATCAACTCCAAGGAGTCTGGAAATTTTAGCTAATGCTAACATTGAAATTCCATGTTTTGGATCTCTTGTTAGTGCTCCGTGCATTGCCCTGTGTCCATGAATTGCTAATTTTAATTTGTTTGTTACTTTCCTGATAGCGGCTAAAGCACTCCAGCCAACTGTTAAAATGTCAATCATAACAACTTCTCCACCTTTTTTCTTGACATGTTCTGCACGTTTTTTCATTTCTTCATATTCTGCAGTTATGTTTGCTAAGTATATTTTTTTTTCACCAGTAATTTTTTCTGCTTTATCTCTAGCCTTTAAAGTTAAATTCACTCTTTTGTAGAAATTATTAAATTCCATTGAAGTAAGATTTTCATCATCTTTTACAATATCTAATCCCCCTATCCAAGATTCATATGCTACTTTTGCATGTTGTTTAGTTGTCAACCCAACTTTTGGTTTTATAATCGTACCAATTAATGGTCTTTTTTTTATTTTAGTTATTTTTCTAATCCCTTTAATTCCAAACTGAGGTCCAGGAGATGAGTTTATTATACTTTTTGGAAATGTTATATCTTCTAATCTTAACTTTTTTGCTTCTTTCATTCCATAAATATTTCCTGCGATTGAAGATAAAATTCCTGATATGTTATTTTTTTCAAATAATTTTTCCGGGTAAGCTATTTTTACTAAATTCTTTTTTTTGTTTATGTAGAATGCACTAGGTTTTAGTTGTTTGGCAATTTTTGGATTCATTGTAGAAATTTTTGTCCAAGTTCCAATTGAGGATTCTCCTGCAAGAAGTTCACAAATTCTTTCTAAAGAAATTCCTTTGATTGGTTCAACTCTGTACATTACAACTAGATCTGTTTTTTTGGGTTTGTATTTCTTATTTACAAATTCACAATTTCCATAAATCATTTTTGAGCCTCTTTTATAATCTTTGGGAGTTCTGTTATATCTTTAATTATGAAATCTGCTTTTTTTAAGTTTTTCCAACTTGATCTTGGCCCGTTTTTTATGATTATTGAATCTATTTTTGCAGATCTTGCAGTTTTTACGTCTTGAATTGTATCTCCAACTAAAAAATTGACTTTTTTCTTTAGTTTTTTTTCTGTTTTGTAAATTTCATCTGGAAAAGGTTTAGCACGTTTTACTTCGTCATCTCCAACTATTATTTTAAATAATTTTTTATCAAGTTTTGTAACTTTCATTATTTTCAAAATTTCTTTGTGAGAATTATTTGAAACTATTGCTAATTTATAGTTTTTATTTAATTGCCTTAATATTTTTTTTGTGTTTTTGAATGGTTTTATCATACTGATTGTTTCATCTCTTGTTTTGTAGAAATCTTTTCTTATGTTTTCAATTTCTTTTTTTGTTAATTCTGGGGCGGTTTTTTTTATCAATATTCTTGAGTTTAATCCCCAATTTTCAAAAAATTTATTTTTTCCTGGGAACTTTTTTTTGTTTTTTTTGAATGATGCTCTCAGCGCATTGATTACCCAATTTTCTGTATCAATTAATGTCCCATCAAGATCAAAGCATATTATCATTTTATCCAGAGGTAAGTTTTATAAACTTTTTTAATAAATTTTTTAGGATGTAGAATTCCTAATTCAGAAATTATCTCCTTTATATTTTCTGCAGGTATTTTTTCAAATGCAGGATTATGAATTTTTATATTTTCTGTCTTTGTTTCCCAAATCTCTTTTGAAGTTCTTTGTTCAACTTTTAATTCTTTTTTAGAATACTTCCAAGAATTTGTTAGGATGTATAATGGTGTCTTATGTTTTTTTGCAAGTTCTGAAATTGCATAACTTCCTATTTTATTATATACACTTCCATCTGGCAATATCATATCTGCGCCTAATAATACTATGTCACTTTTTTTTATTGCTTGATCTGCTGCAGAATCAACATAATGATCTACTTTAATTTTTGCTTTTGCTAATTCTAATGCTGTTTTTCTTCCTTGAAATAAAGGTCTTGTTTCAGTATTTGAAACTGAGAATTTTTTTTTATGTTTTTTTGCTTCTATTAAGGATTTTGTAACAGTTGATGAATGACAGTGGGTAAAAACTGTTTTTAGATTTTTTTTATTTTTTATGAAAATTGCTCCAATCAATAAAACTCTTTTTTGCATGTTGTGTAGGTAACTTTGTGCAGTTCTTACATCATTTTCTTTTGCAAAGTTTATTGCATTAATTAAACATGGTTCTGTTGGTCTTGCACTTTTTATTTTATTAATTGATTTTGCATTGAATTCTTGTTCTAATGCTTTTAAACCCCATTTTGCAACGTTTGTTGCTCCTTGGATTTTTAAATTTTTTATGTTATTGTATATTTGATTTGGATTCATAATCAATTTTTGATTTTTGTTTATATAAAGTTTTTGTTATTTTTGGCTTTGCACATTAAATAATTCAAAAATCAATCTGCACAATAAATAGCTGTTCTGCACATTAAATCAAAAATAGGTTAATTAAGCCTTAAAAGCCAATTATTTCTTTTTTACGCTAAGCCTATAATCATTAGAAACAG
>CAZTYO010000009.1:0-23350 GCA_964617925.1 Candidatus Woesearchaeota archaeon | reverse complement strand
CTAATTTTTTCCCAAATTTCAGGATCATATTTACCAAGATTTTTTATAGTATTTATGGCCCATTTTATCAAAATTAATTCATTAGAAAGTATTATAAGCCTTTTCAAATCTAAAAAAAATATGGCATTAGAGAATATAATTAAGAAAACAAAGAATGTATTGAAAGCGGGATTACTTTCAGCAGCAATACTAGCAAATACTGGATGTGAAACTACAGATATAACTTATCCTGAAAATGATCAATGGCAAGAATCAGTAATATTTACAGAAAATTTTAACTATAATCTTAATAATTGGAATATACACGATCCAAATGGTTTTATAGGAATTGCAGAATATGAAGGATCAATATTTGAAGAAGCTAGTGGAATTGGTTATCATCCATTTGCTAATTGGTTAGGTTATTGTCAAAATGATGATATAATGACTGAAAATGGTTTTTCTTCAATTACAACATCAAATCCAATATATTTACAACAATTACAAAGCGATATGGAAGATAAATTAGAATTAGAATTAGATGCATTGGGATATCATTACCCTGGAATGCATGAACAAATTGGAGATTTTCTTTCAGTATCAATATCAGAAGATCAGAATGTTTGGTCAACTTTGTACAATGAACATGCTAGAAATATATGTGATAATGGAAGTTTAAGACCAAGTTCAGCAGAAAAATTAGTTTTAGATATATCCGGATGGCAAGATAAATATGTATATTTAAGATTCGGATTTGAAGTTAGTGAAGAACATTCTTCAGAATATAGTTTAATATTCTTAGACAACTTAAAAGTTTCTAGAAAATATATAGAATAAATCACTTAGCTCGAACAAGTTTTTTACCAAACACTCCACTAACTGGTTCAGTATAAGTAAGGTGGTCAAGACCTTTCAAACATTTTTTCAATTTAGATAATTCTTTTCTAAACAAAATTCCATGATATATTTTTACTGGGATTCCAGTATGAGTATATACTCTTTTAGATCTAGTAAAAATGAAACCAGAATCATTCAATCTTTTAAATAACTCTTTAGAATCTTTTTTTGCAATTTTAATTGTTGCAGCAATATTTCCTAACGCAACATATTCTTCCAGTTTTCCACCCAAAATATACCCCCACATAAATCCTAAACTCAACATAAATATCACAGCAACACTAGAAGTATCTATCATAACCTTTTTGAATACTGATAAAAATAAAAATGAATCAATACCAAGTAAGAGGACTGCAAGTTTTCTATTTCCACGAATTTCACTTAATTTAGAAAAAGTATTAATTATTTTAATCAATACTGCTATAAAAAACATAAAAAATAAATTAAAAATCATATACTATTAATCAAGAACTTCGATTTCTATGTTAACACCATCAGGCAATGGAACTCTCAAAATTAATCTTAATGCTCTTTGATCAACACCAAGCTCAATTAATCTTTTATGAATTCTCATTTCAAGATTATCAAAAGATGCCTTTCCTTCTCCATCAGGACTTTTCCTAGTTGTTAATTTAAGTCTTTTAGTTGGTAATGGAATTGGACCATGAATCTCAACTTTAGTTTTTTTAGCAATCTCTGTAATAGAAGTACAAACTTCATTAAGCTTGTCTATTTCAGTGCTTGATAAATTGATTTTTGCTCTTTGCATTTTATATCTCAAATGGTGTTCCCTTTATAAAATTTATTATTAAAAAAAAGAAAAAAAAGAAAAGAAGATTAAACGTTCTTCTTAACTAAATCTATACACATTCCGGCTGAAACAGTTTTACCTGCATCTCTAATAGCAAATCTTGCCATTTGTGGAATTTCAGATTGTTTTTCAATAACCAATGGTTTTGTTGGTTTTATTTTTACAATCGCAGCATCTCCGTTCTCTAACATGTCCGGGTTTTCTTCAAGAACTTCTCCAGTTACTGGATTTAATTTCTTAACTAATTCAGTTATTTGACATGCCACTTGTGAGGTATGTATGTGGAATACTGGTGTGTATCCTACAGTCAATACAGATGGATGATCCAATACTATAATTTGAGCAGTGAATTCTTCCACAAGTGTTGGTGGATTGTCTACATGTCCAAGCACATCTCCTCTAGCTGCATCTTTTTTACCGATACCTCTAACACTGAATCCAATATTGTCTCCAGGAATAGCTTCTTGTACTTGTTCATGGTGCATTTCTATAGTTTTTACTTCTCCAGTTACTCCTTTACCATCTCTAGCAGGAACAATTATAACCTTGTCACCAATCTTCATAACTCCAGTTTCAACTCTACCTACTGGAACAACTCCAATACCTGGGATGCTATAAACATCTTGTAAAGGTAGTCTTAAAGGTAAATTTGTTGGTTTTTCAGGTTCTACAAAAACATCTAATTGATCAAGAATTGTAGGGCCAGTGTACCAAGCCATATTTTCTGATTTCTTAGCAACATTATCTCCTTTCAAAGCACTAATAGGTATAAATGCTGTAGACTCTGGATTGTATCCAACAGTCTTCATTAATTCGGAAACTTGAGTTTTTACTGCATTAAACTTATCTTCAGCGTAATCAACCATGTCCATCTTATTGATAGCAATAGCAAGTTGGCTTACACCAAGTGTTTTACATAAGAATAAATGTTCTTTAGTTTGTGCCATAACACCGTCGTTAGCAGCAACAACTAATACACCAACATCAGCTTGACTTGCACCAGTAATCATGTTTTTAATAAAATCTCTGTGCCCTGGAGCATCAATAATAGTATATTCATACTTAGGTGTAATAAATTTTTGATGTGATAAGTCAATTGTAACTCCCCTTTCTTGTTCTTCTTTCAAGTTATCCATAACAAAAGCAAATTCAAAACCTTTCTTACCAAGTTCTTCTGCTTTTTGTTCTAGTCTTCTCATAGTTTGTTCATCCACATTTCCGGAATCAAATAAAAGTCTACCAACTGTAGTTGACTTCCCGTGGTCTACGTGACCTACAAATACTCCATTAATGTGTGGTTTTTCTTTAGCCATTTTTATATATATTTAACCTCCAAATGAGTATAAATCTCAAAATTTGAGAATTTAAAACGTTTATAAACCTTTCTATGGAGAAAAGAAGATTATTCCTTCAATCCTTTTCTTTCACGAATTTGTCCAACAATTTTTTGTTGCAAATTGCTTGGCAAGATTTCAAATGCTTGATCAACAATGAAATAACTTCCCTTACCTGATGTTGCCGATCTCAAATCTGAAGCAAGTCCAAACATTTCTCCAACTGGCAATTTTGCTTTAACAGTAATATGTTCGCCAGTTTGATCAACATTCAATAATTGTCCCCTCTTATTTTGAATCAAAGCAGAAATATCTCCCAAGAAATCAGAAGGACTTTCAATTTGTAGAATTTGAATAGGTTCCAATAAATGAGCACTCCCGCCTTCCATAGCACCCTTAATTGCTTCTCTAATGGCGGGATAAACTTGTGCAGGTCCTCTATGAATTGAGTCCTCGTGCAATTTCATATCATTTATTCTAACTAACATCTTTCCACAATTTTCTCTTGCCAATGGACCAGCATCAATAACTTGCTCAAAAGCATCCATAATCATTTCTATAACTTCATTAATATAAACAATTCCCCTAGTATTATCTACCAAGGCATTACCTTTGTAAAGTTGCCTCCATTTCTTAGCTTCTTTAGATGAAACGCCAAGATTAACAAGTTTTTCAACTACTTCGGTATGTTTCTTTTTTATTCTAATTTCTGGTAAATCAGTAGATTTAATTGCCTTGTAAATTTCATCCGGCATTGGTTCTACAGAAATAAAGAATTTATTGTGCCGATTAGGACTTTTTCCTTCAAACTCTGGACTAACTTTTGAAACAGTTTCCCTATATGATACAATAGGTGGAGAAGTTGTAACTTCCATATTCTTCTCGGTTTTAATTCTGTTTTCAATAATTTCTAAATGTAATTCTCCCATTCCACTAAGTAAGTTTTCACCAGTTTCTTCATTAATTTCAACTTTAATACTTGGATCTTCCTTACCAACTTGCTTTAATACTTCAATAAGTTTTGGTAAATCAGCAGACTTATTTGGTTCAATTGATTTAGTAATAACAGGTTCAAATAAATGTTTAATAGTTTCAAAAGGTTCCATAGGTTCTGAAGAGATTGTTTCTCCAGCAAATGTATCTTTTAATCCAACTAATCCGATTATGTTTCCAGCAGGAATAGATTCAAGAGCAGTTCTTTGAGCTCCCTTATATACTGAAATTTGTTGAAGTCTAACTTGTTTCTTACCTGCATTCAAATAAACATTATCTCCTTGTTTAAGAGTTCCAGAAAATAAACGACCTGCAGCAATTTCTCCTGCATGTTTATCAATAACAACTTTAGTAACAATAAAAGCAACTGGACCTTTTGGATCACAATTTAACAAAGATTTTCCAAGTTCGCTTTCTTTATCTCCTTGCCAAATTTTTGGAATACGATATTCTTGAGCAGTAACTGGATCTTTGTGATGTTTTACTGTCATATCTAATACTACTTCATGAATTGGGGCTTTTTTAGCCAATTCAGCATGATTATCATTTTCATAAGCATCAATTATATCTTTAAATGTAATGCCTTTCTTTTGCATGTAAGGTAAACTAATTCCCCAATTGTGAAATGCCGAACCAAAAGCAACGCTACCATCTTGGATATTTACTTGCCACTCTTCCTTAAATTTTTCTGGAGCTTGATTAGCAATAAATTTGTTAACTTCAGTAATTATGTCCATAAATTTTTGTTGCATAGCTTCAGGAGTCAACTTAACTTCCTTGATTAATCTATCAACTTTATTTATGAAAAGAACTGGCTTTACCATCTCTCTTAATGATTGTTTAAGAACTGTTTCTGTTTGAGGCATGATTCCTTCAACAGCACAGCATAAAACTACGGAACCATCAACAGCCCTCATAGCTCTTGTAACATCTCCACCAAAATCTACATGGCCAGGAGTATCAATTAAATTAATTAAATATTCATTATCATCAACTTTGTGAATCATACTAACACTTGCAGAGTCAATTGTAATTCCCCTCTCAGCTTCATCATCATGGAAATCTAAAGCTCTTTGAGAACCCGCTAAATCTTCTGACAACATACCAGCACCAGCCAATAGATTATCTGAGAAAGTAGTTTTACCATGATCAATATGTGCAGCAATTGCAATATTTCTTATCTGTTCAGGATTTTGTGTAATCTTATTTATCTTTTCAATTATTTTGTCTGCCATAGACAAAAAAGATTAATATTCTCTTTATAAAATTTTTGTTATTTTAAGATATGCCTATATTTTGTTTTTTAGAAATTTCCTTGATTTTTTCTTAACTTTATCTAATCTAAGAATTTTTGAAACAATATTTTTTTTCTTATTATTATCTTTTTGAAAAAAGAATATATAAAGTATTGGAAATAAACCTAAAGTTTGAAAAATTATCATAGAAACAAACCAATACCTTTGATTATTTCTTGCAGCCCTCCAAAGGCCCCAACTTTTCCAAGGTAAACTCCAAAAAATTGCCAACCAAAACCATACATTACCTACTTCCATAATCATAAAATAAATTTAAATTATTTAAACTTAACTAAAAATAAAATCTTATTCCTGTATTAACATTATTACCTTCAGATCTAATAAAGAATTTTAAATCTTTATTCAAATCTTTTTCAAGTTCATTTACTCTGATAAATATATCATTATATGAATCTTCATTAAAATTGAATTCATATCTTGAAAATCCCCTATCGAATATTTTTTCAAACATGGGATATTCTTCTAAAGTAGTTGGAGTATCTAATCTTAAGTTTATAGTTTCAACTTTAGTAGATAAAGAGTCTTGTAAGCAATCTTCAGCAACAGATTCACCAGAAAAACCAACCAAACTTCCAATAAAATAACTTCCAATCAGAGTTTTTTTCAAATTGTTCATTTCATTTTGTACATTAACAAAGATTTATAAGTGTTTTCTTTAAAACAAATTTATGAAATTTAGTCATACAGAAATAGAACATTTAACTAAGGCCTGGGTAGCAATCTCTTTAGCATTTGGAATAGTTCTTGCAGGAGGAGCATCAGGAATTTTCAGTTCAAATATGCTTACTATGTTTATAATCGCTGCATTAACTGTTGGAGTAGGATTTTTAGCCCATGAATTAGCCCATAAATATGTAGCACAAAAATATAATTGTTATGCAGAATTTAGATCATTTGATACAATGTTAGTTTTAGCGGTTCTTATGAGTTTTTTTGGATTTGTATTCGCAGCACCTGGAGCAGTTATGATCCGGGGGATAGTAACAAAAGAAAGAAATGGTAAAATCAGTTTAGCTGGACCAATAACAAACATAATTTTAGCACTTGGTTTTTTATTATTATTAAACTTTTCAATATTGCCAACATTATCTCAATATGGAGTGTTAATAAATAGTTGGTTAGCTTTATTCAACATGATTCCATTTGGAAATTTAGATGGTGCAAAAGTTCTTAGATGGAACAAATTAGTATATGGATTAACAGTTATAGTATCAATAATCTTATTAACAATATCTTCAAAAATTATATTTTGATTATCTTTTATTCTTTTTCTTACTAATTTTCATCCAATTGAAAAATCGTAATTTTGAACTATTACCAAATCCACAACTTGCACACTTTTTCTTTCTTATATGGTATGCAGGTTTTCCGCATCTTCTACATCTAGCAAAATTCTTCTTGCCAGACTTCTTTCCCATGGATGGTGTACCTTTTGTCATTTTTAATTATTTATTCAGCAGATATTAAGATTATTGTATCGCCTCTAACAAATACTGTACCAAGTTTTCTGGAAACTTCTCCATTAACTCTTTCTTCAGTATCTTCTAGAACAACGTTGATATGTTGATCAAAAGCTCTTAATGTACCCACTAATTGTTTTCCATTTTTTAATTCTAAAATTGCTCTCTTATCTTTTGCATCGTTTAATGCATCGAATGGTCTATCGCTTGCCATATTTAATTCCCCCCTAAAAGAATCTTAATTTCAAAATACCCCAATACTTTAAAAAACTATCGGAAAACAATATAACTAAAAACCATAACCTTTTAAAGGAACAATAAATCAAAAAAATAACATGGCAGTAACACAAGAAAGATCAAATAAGAAAGTGACTGGTGGAAGATATATTGCTTTCAAGAAAAAGAAACAATATGAACTAGGAAGACAACCTACTTTAACAAAAGTTGGAGAACAAAAAAGTAAAACTGTTAGAATGATGGCTGGAAAAACAAAGGGCGTTTTATTGACTGCAAATACAGTAAACTTACTTGATCCAAAAACTAAAAAATTCACAAAAACAAAAATAAAGAATGTTATTGAAAGTTTAGCTAATAGGCATTACGTTAGAAGAAACATTCTTACAAAAGGTGCTGTTGTGGAAACTGAGAAAGGTAAGGCAAGAATTACAAATAGGCCAGGACAAGAAGCAAGTCTTAATGCTGTACTAATCAAAGAATAATTCTAAACACATAGCTTTAAAAAGGCAAATTTTATCAAATTTTTATGGCAAAAACAATAAAAAAAGGAATATCAGATTTAGTCTGTATAGACAATATCTCCAAGATAAAACGTAATAAATTAAAGTTTGATAATTCCAAAAAATTTTCATATGTATTAAGAAGAGAAGATTTTCTAAATGAATTGATAAGCCTAAAACAAAAATATCCAAATACATTTTATATACAATTTCAAGATAAAAAAATAAGAAAAGATTATGCTAAATTCAATGGGATTTTAGACAGCGGATACGAAGATAATCCAATAAAAATTTTAAATAAAAGGTATTACGAGATAAATCAACTAACAAAAAAAGATATCATAGATAATAGCAATAGGCAAGATATGATAATATATGATGATTCTAAAAAAATAAGTTATTTAGAAAAAGATTATCAATTTAAAGCAATTTGGAATAAAAGAAAAGATGATTCAATAGATTTTCAATTAAGAAGGCTTAGAAATCCAGTTGGACCAATGGATGAAATATTTTATCATTGTATTTTCGATCAAGACCTAGAAACTTGCATACATACAGATTCACATTTTTTCAGATTTGATGAAGAAGGATATAAACAAAGAGAAGAAGGGAATTATATGGCCCCAATTAAGGAAAAAGAAATTAATGGAAAGTTAATGAAATCAAAATTTTATCATTTTTATTCTGCAAAAGAAATAGGATTTGATGATTCTCTTTCATTATTAAAGAAATTTATGAATGATGATAGAATAGATCATTATTTAGAAAAATTTCAAAAATAGAAAGACTTATAAACTAATTTTAAGAGAAACTTTTATAAAACTACTTAGTACTTAGCGAAAGTAGTAAATACAAAATGCCTACATACATAAAAAAATGTCCAGATTGTGGAAGTATAAATTTAATTTCTAGAGAAGATCGTGGCGAAGTTATTTGTAAAGATTGTGGATTAGTTATCGAAGAAAAAATGATTGACTTCGGTCAAGAATGGAGAGAATTCGATTCTGATCAAGCTGGTAAAAGAAGAAGAACTGGTGCACCAATTACAGTTACAAAATTCGATCAAGGCCTAGGAACAAGCGTAGGTACAGATTCTGATATATATAAATTAGGTGGAAAAGCAAAAGATAAGTATATGAGATTACAAAAATGGCAACAAAGAATTTCTACGGCAATTGAAAGAAATCTAAAACTTGCTTTAGCAGAATTAAAAAGAGTTAGTTCATATTTAAAATTACCTGGATCAGTAGTTGAAGACAGTTCAGAAATATATAGAAATGCAGTTCAAAGAGGATTAGTAAGGGGTAGATCTATGGAGTCTGTTGTTGCAGGAACATTATATGCAGCATGTAGAAGACATGAAGTACCAAGAACTTTAGACGAACTATCAATTGCATCAGGTATAGATAAAAAAGAGATTGGAAGAACTTACAGATTTATAACAAGAGAGTTAGGAATAAGAATATTACCAAGTAATCCAGTAGATTATTTACCTAGATTTTCTTCATCTTTAAAATTAAGTGCAAAAACTCAAAGTAAAGCAGTTGACATTTTAGAAATGGCACAAGCAGAAGAATTAACTTCTGGAAGGGGCCCAACAGGTATAGCAGCAGCATCTTTATACATAGCAGCATTAATTAACAACGAAAAAAGAACACAAAGAGAAGTTGCAGATGTTGCCGGAGTAACTGAGGTTACAATCAGAAATCGATACAAAGAACTTTTAAAAGAATTAAAACTTGAAGATGAATTAAAAGGAAGAAATACTTCCGAAGAAGAGTAGAAACCTTTTTATATCTGTTTTTTTAAATAAATATCATTAATTTAAAGAGGATGATATTTTATAATGGCAGCTAAAAAGAAAACAACAACAAAAACAAATTCTATAGATAATAACAAAATAGATAAACTTCTAGAAAACGGAATTCAATTACAGAAAATTTCTCTAAATCTTATAAAATCAAATAATGATCTTACAAAAAGAATAGATAGTTTAGTAAGTTTATTTGAAGAAGCAAGTAAAAATGTGGGAAAAGTGGAACTATCTGATAAAAATGTTGGAAGATTAACTTCAAAAGTAGAAGAATTAGTTGAAGAAAATAAAGACTTAGCAAAGGGGCTTGTATTATTAGAAAGATACGTAAGAGGAAAAAGTGCTTATGAACCAACAAGCTTGCAACCAAAAGATTTACCAAAATTTTAAATGGGAAACGAAACATTCTTTATACATGATCCATTAGTAAAAGAAGCTTCAAATTTATTTAAAGAAGTAACTAAAGAAGTAGATAATAATCATGATCCAAAAGCAATATTTCTAAAAAGATTTATGTTAGCATTACATGATGCAGCAGGACCAAAAGAATTGAAAAATAAGATAATGGATTTACCTGAAAAAAAACAATTAAATATAAAACCAACTATAAGAAGATTGAGGCAACTGCCAGTTCAACAACATCCAGTATTGCCAAAACAAGTAATTCAACAACCACAAATACATCCAAGGCAACCATTACATATTGAAACACCAGAAAAAAAACAGGATTTCTTAACAAGACCTAAAGAAAAAAAATTACCTATTCTTAAATCAAAATTTGAAAAAGAAAAGTCTGCTATTAAAAAAATAATTCCAAAACAAGAACATGTAATATTTTACAAGTTCAAATTTAAACCAAAAAAGAAAATTTTTGGCAAATTAGATTATTTATTGGCAGACAAAAATATAACTGCAATATATTGTGAAGGGCCAGATAAAAGGATAACAGTAGATTACAAACATAATAAGAAAATACCAACTGGAATAGTATTGAAAACAACAAAAGACATTAATAAATTAATAAATTTAATTGCAAAAAAAACAAAAACAAAAGTTTCTGAAAAAAATCCAATATTAGAAACAAAAATTTTTCCAGATATTAATGTTCATGCAGTACTTGGAACAGAATTTATGAGTTCAAAATTTATTCTAAAAAGAACATAGAAAAGTTTAAATATATATTAACCACTTTTTAAATAAAATGAATAAAAATTTGGTGATACTATTAGTTATTGGATTAATGATTGTACCAGTTGCTTCAGCTTATTCTCCTTCAGATTTTTTTAATGATCTAAAAATTATATTAAAAGATTTTTCTTTAACTGGGTTTGTTATCTTAGAAGTAGCAGAAGAAACAAAAGAAGCAATAGTTCCTGCAAAAGAACCATTAAGTCCACCAGAACCAAAAAAAATAGAAGCAAAAAAAGATACAGAAGATAAAAAAGTAGAGAAAGAAGAGGGAATTGAAAAAAAGATAGAAAAAACTACTGAAGGATCAACATCCGAAGAAAAAAGTCAAGAACCAATAAATTCCGGAGAATCAACAACAACATTTGAAAAGCCGAAAACCAGTACAAGTTCGAGTACATCATCAAATAAAAAATCAGAAACTAGACTACCTCCTTGTTCAGATTTTGAAGACAATAATATAAATTATTTCAAAAAAGGGACTTGTAAGGATAAAAGAGGAAGAATAGCAAGTAATGAATATTTGAGTGATTATTGTAGTATTGATGGAACTATGGTTATGGAATATTCTTGTGGAAAAGAAGATTTGTGTGAAGGAAATTGGTATGTTTGTGGAAGTGGATGTAACGAAGGAACTTGTATATCTGTAAGTGAAATAATAAATAAACAACAATTAGAACCGGATTTCAAAATAATATCTACTGAAACAAAAGAATGTAAACTAATATCAAATATAAAAAATGTTGGAACAAAGGCTTCAAATTTTGAAGTAGAATTTACTTCAAATGAAAATAAAGTAAACTCAGAAATTGATTATACTGTTGCGCCTGGAGAAATAATTGAGATTGATTTAGAGATTCCATGTTTTACAACAGAAGAAGAATATTCATTAGAAATATTATCAGAAGAAGATACAAATAAAGATAATAATGTGAAAGAAGGTAAAACAAAAGCAGAAGAAAGATTAGTAGAAACAGAAATAACGGGTAATGTAGTAATAGAAGAAAATATAAATGAAGAAAATAAAACATTTATAGAAAAAATAAAACATTTATTTGAGAGGTTATTTAATCTATGAAAATTCACAAAACAAATTACATGATTGCATTAGTATTATTAATATTTATTTCTTTAGGATTCGGAATAATATTAGAAGAATATCAATATGGTTCAGTAACTGGTAAAGCAATAAGTGATGGATTCGATATAGAAGAGAAAAATGAAGCATTTTGGCCAGAAACTGCCACAATATTAAGAACAAATGATCACATAATGTTAGAAGATGCATCACAAAATTTAGCAGCTAAAGATAATTTTTTTACAGTAATAACGCCAACTTCAATTCCTGGAAACGAAGAAGATAGTTTTTTACATGTAGATTTTGATAGAAAAGTTGTAGTAATCTCTCTATATATGAAAAAAGATGGTGAAGATGCAACATTCGAAATTTGGGGACCAACAAGGAAAGTTGGAGAGGGATCATTAACAAATGAATTTAAATGGTACACTTTTGATGTTTCATTCAATGAAATGAGTTCAGAAAGATATGCATTATATAATTATGGCGGAGGAGAAGCAAACATAGTAATTGATACAATTTTAGGGTTACCGAAACCAAATAGTGGGTTAGCAGAATATTTAACTGGATTAGCAATACACAATTAATCTATTTTTACATCATCGGTTCTTTCATAAGGTCTAGTTTCAAACTTTTCTTTTCTATTTTTATTATAATGCATTAAACCAGAAACAGCAATCATTGCACCATTATCTAACATTAATGAATTTGAAGGAATAAAACATTTAGCTTTTCTTTCTTTACACATAATCCTGGCCATTTCTTGAAGTCTAGTATTACAAGCAACGCCTCCACCAAGCAATAATTCATTTTTACCAGTATGTGCCATCGCTCTCTCAGCAACTTCTAATAACATTGCAAAAGCAGTTTCTTGCATAGAATAAGCTAAATTTTCTTTCTTATAATTATTTGAATCATATTTTTGTTTTAAATTAGTTAATAAACCACTAAAAGAAACATCCATTCCCTTAACAACATATGGTAATTTAATATACTCTTTTTCAGATTCATCAGAAAGTTTAGATAATTTTGGACCTCCTGGGAACCCCAAACCAATATACCTTGCAAAAGTATCAATAAAATTGCCAATTCCCATATCAAGAGTTTCACCAAATACTCTATATTTTTTGCCTTCATAGGCGATAACTTGAGTATTTGCCCCAGAAGCATATAATAAAACAGGATCTTTAGCTCTCGTAACCCATTTACCAATCTCTAAGTGAGATACACAGTGATTAACACCCACAAAAGGTTTATTCAATTCTTTGGCAACATTCATACCAACTCTTAAACAGGGGCCTAATCCTGGCCCCCTAGAATAAGCAACTAAGTCTATATCTTCTAATAATAAATTAGTTTCAAATAATGCGTCATTAATTACTTGTTTGTAAACTTTTTCATGATGTTTGGCTGCTTCCATAGGAATTATTCCACCACTTTCAGTAGTATAAGGTGCCTTAACATTTGCTAAAACTTTTTTACCTTTTACAATTCCAACACCAAATGTGTGTGCAGTACTTTCAATACCTAAACATATCATAAAATAATAAAAATTAGAAGATTTAAAAATATTTCTTTTAAGAAGATTTTTTAGTCCACTCTTTATTAATTTTCACTGAAATATTTTTCATCTTTTCTTTTAAATTTTTATCCCATAATTTAAAAGAACCATCAACAAATTTAGCTTTATCTTTCTTATTTTGAGTGATTGTTATAACAGGAGATTGACTAGTTAATGCCAGAATTTTGTTCATTAATTGAATCATTTCCTCTCTTTCATCCTCTGTAAACATACTATTTTGAGTAATACTGATCATAGAGTTTGGATTTGGTAAGATAATGCTATGAAGTTGATTAACAAGATTACTATAAAAATCAACTACTCTTCTAGATAATAAACTGAACAAATCATTAGGAATATATCCTTCATCCATAATAGAATCTTTTAACAGGAATATCTCATCTAAATCTTCGAGATTAGTTTTAAATCCAATCTCTTTCTTCAAAAGAGAAAATTTAGTTTCAAATTCAATAATAATTTCATTATCCATTTTATCAACAGTTAAATAAACCATTTATAAACTTAATGATTTTTCTTTAAATTTCTTTTTGCACCAAGGACAATCTTCAGGATGTTTTTCACTTCTTTTTTCTAATTCCTTAAAGATTTCCAACATCAATTTTGCTCTCTGATATTCAACATCAGATTCACCAAGAGGCATATCAAATTTAAAATCTACAGGTAAGTTTTTAAAAAATTTCTCTTCCATAAATTAAATAAGAAATAAAAAGTATATAAATTTATCTTGAAGAACCAGCTTGTCTTTCTAAATCAAGTTTCTTTGATAATGCAACACTACTAGGAACATCCAATTTATAGGCTGCAAGTATTTCATTAGCTAATGTTTTTGTTATACTAACTTTTGCATTAAACGATTTTGCATATGCACCTTGAGTCATCAATCTAAGAACAAGATCAATTCTCCTTTGTGGAGAAACTTCAACAGGTTTAGCATACCTTGCTCCACCATATTCAATAGAAATTACTTCTTCACGAGGAGCAGCATTTTCAATAGCTTTAACAAAAACTTCAACTGGATTCTTGCCAGTTTCTTTTTCAATTAATTTGAAAGTTTCTATAACTGTTTTATATTGTGTTGATGCTTTTCCTGTACAACTTTCAGAAGAATATTTATGTTTTTTACCTTTATGTCCAGGTACCATTAATTTATTCATTAGTCTTTCAACAATATGTGTTTGTTGAGCCCAAATTCTAGAACCTTGTGCACTTCTTCCACCAGTCCTAGGAACTAATAATGGCCTAAGATTTATGTAAGGGGCCAATGCTTTTTCTTCAACCTTAACTTTACTAGTATCCCATAACCCGAATAATTCTATCATCTTCTACCCTTCTCTATCTTACCCCTAACCAAAGCATTTAAACTTTGATCATTGACTTTTATAACTTGAAATCTGATACCTGATAAATCTCCCTTTGATCTACCTTTTGTACCGCCGATACATTCGATTACAACACTATCATGTTCATCAATAAATTTAATTGCACTGTCTCCAGGAACAAAAGCAGTAACTTTTTTACCTGTTTTTACTAATTGGCATTTTACACATTTTCTTAAAGCAGAGTTTGGTTGCTTAGCTTCAATTTCAACCTTTGCTAATACAATAGCTGAACCTTGAGAACTTGCCTCCAATGGATCTGATTTCTTTTTTAAATTAAGTGCCCTTCTAGTGAAATATGGATCACACCATTTGAAGTTTTTCCTTTTACTTTGAAGCTTCTTCGCTGCATTTAATCCTTTACTTTTTTTTGCCATTTTTACTTGATTTTTACGTTTTGAACTTTAAAATAGGTTTTCATTACCTTTTTAAAATTTTCTAAATTCTTTTTATCTCTTCCTATTAATAAACCTTTATCTTTTGAATTATCTACTTGTATTTCAAGCACCCCACCATCAAATTTTATATCTCTTGATTTAATGGGTGAAATGAAATTTTTCGTAAATTTTATTGGTTCATTTGAATACTCTACAACCTTTAATCTTTTTTTTACAAGTTGTGAAAACTTTGATATGTTTGCTCCTTTTCTTCCTATTGCCTTACTTGCTTGCCCTTCATTAACAACAAAAACAAGTAAACTATTGTGATAAAAACAATCCTTAACACTAGATCTTGTTATTTTCTCAAATAAATTTATGAGGTCTATTATATCTTTATTGTATACACCCATTTTTTAATAATAACAAACATTTACAGAAAAAGGTTTTTTACATGCTGCACCTAATTCTTTGTTAATTTCCTTAAGTTCATTAACATTAGCGCCGTTAATTTTGCTATATTCTAGTATCCTTTTTTTTAAATCTTCTGGGCAATTTTTTGATACAAATACTTCAGAAACTTTTTTAGTTTTTAAAGCCTTGAGAGTTCTCTCAGTACCAAAAACTACATTTTCTTCTGTCAATGCTTTTTTAAGTTTTGTTAAACTCATTTTTTATTTTTTCTCCAGTTTTCTTTGTTTCAACTTTCTTGCTTTTTAATTCTTTCGATTCTCCAACTTTAGTAGTTGAGATCAAATTTGGCAATCCTGTTCCAGTAGGTACTGGTTGATTTACAATAACACTTTCAATTATACTATTTAAATTATCGACTTCACCAGAAATTGCAGCATTAACAATATGTGGAATAGGAGTTTCGAAACTTGCCCTTGCTAAAACACTTCCTTTTTCTCCAGCAATTCCTCCCCTAGTAATACCTTTTACAACTCCGTTATGAGTCATCAATTCAGCTAAAAGGAGTATATGTCTGACATCAACATCTAATCCTTGATTTTCAATAACTGCAGATGCTTCATTAATTATTGTTTGTCTTGCAGCTTCAATTCCAAGAGTAGCAGCAATTTCAAAGAAATTATTTGAAACTACATATCTTTTATCAACTTCTTCCATTTTTAAAACTTCTTTAATATTTGAACCGCCACATTTAATAACTAAATTTGAACCTTCTTTCACTGGCAACACTTGCTTTATTCCAGGTACTCCCCTAAGAACAATTGATTTTGCTTTTTCTTTTAGTCCGTAAAGTTTTGACCATTCTGCTTCAGAAGATTCAATAAGTAATCCATTTTTTGTTTCAACAACATTTCCTTCTTTAAGATCTTTAGTTAATTTTTCAATTAATTTTTTTGTAGTGAATCCAAAATCTTTAATTTTTGTAGTATCTAATTTAACATCTACAGCACTTTTTAAAAGATTTAATGAAAATTCCAAAGCAAAATCTTCAAGAGTTAATTCTTTCAAAAAACTAGCTGTTTTTCTAATCGTTTTTTCATCTTTAGTATATTTAGCTTTTAAACGAAGTTCCATTTCTGGAGTTTTAGGATTAAGACGTGCATCAAATATCTCTATTAATCTAGGTAAACCTCTAGTAACTTGCACTTCAGATACTCCTGCAAAATGGAAAACATCCAAAGTCATCTGAGTTCCAGCTTCACCAAAAGATTCTGCAGTAACCAGACCAACAGATTCACCAGGCAAAACTAACGCTTTTTCAAATTCTTCAGTTACCCTATCTAAAACAGTAGTAACTTGAGCAGCAGTAAATTTTTCTGATTTTAACTTTTCTTTTGTATCCTCTAATAATTTTGGAGGTAACTTTCCAATATATTTATCATAAACGCTGGCCATTTTATTTACCTTTAACCTCTCTGATTATTTTATCAATATTTATGCTTCCACCTTCACTTAATGAAACATCAATTCCATCTTCACCATATTTAAATTGAATTATTTCTTTTTCAGCACCACGTACAGTAGAATCATATTCTAATTTAATATCTTGTAAAGAATTAGCAAGTCTTCTATAAAGATAACCTGACTTAGGGGTTCTTAAAGCAGTATCCATCAGACCATCTCTTCCAGTCATTGCACCGAAGAAATATTCAGTTGGACTCATTCCTTGTTTATACCCACCTTTAATAAAACCTTTAGCTCCAGGACTCAAATCTCCTTTCTTAAATACACTAAGAGTTCTTTCTTTCATTCCTCCTTTTATTCTTCCACCCTTCATAGATTGTTGACCAACGCAAGCAGACATCTGGGCAACGTTAAGGAAATTACCTTGAGCTCCAGAATTTGCCATCACAATTGTTGAATTTTCTCTTATAGCGTCAGCAACTTGCATACCTATTTTATTTCTAACTTTATTTAATATTTCAACTATTTTCAATTCTAAAGTATCTTCTGGAGTACTACCGGGCATATGCTCTATTTTTCCAGATTCATATTGTTTAATCAAATCTTTAACTTCTTCAACAGCTTTGTCAATTAAATCTTTATTCTTCTTAATTACATTTTTAGGAAGATCTGTATCTGAAGGAGATGTAGTAAATCCATTTCTCAATAATACTGCAAGACCTAATCTAAACATGTTATTAATTATTAATAGGGCAGTTTTTCTATCATATTTAGAATAAATAGATCTAATTAAACTACCATTATCTTCACCAATTGTAGCTTTATCTATGACTCCACTTATTAAATTTCCATTTTTTATTTTAACAAGATGATCTGGATCTTCACTACCATCAGTATATTCTTTTGCATATCCAATAAAGTTAAAATCTCTAGGAAGTAACACACTAAATATTTCTTTTCCTGTTACAGTTTCACCAAATTTAGAAAATCTTTCACTATCATGTATTCCAAATGATAAAAGTAATGCAACCGCTGCACTTTTTGGCATACTAATTTTTTTAGTTAAAAGATAATTACCAGTAATTGCATCTTGTGTGGATCCAACAACATTGAAACCATTTTTTGGACTAATGATATGATTTTTAACATCCAATAATAAATCAACTTCTACTCTTGCTTCTGGAGTTTGTGGAGCGTGCAGATTCATCTCATCTCCATCGAAATCAGCACCATAAGGTGTACAAACAGCAGGATTTAATCTAAAACTCTTTCCTGGCAAAATTTTGATCCTGTGGCCCATTATACTCATTCTGTGCAAACTTGGTTGCCTGTTAAATATTACAACATCTCCTTCAATAAGATGCCTTTCAACAATTTGACCAATTTCTAATTCTTCAAGTAATAACTCAACTGATTCTTCAGTAATCTTTTTCTTCTTACCATCTTGAGTAATAATGTAATTAGCACCAGGATAATTTTCTGGTCCTTTTTTAACAAGTTCTTTTAACCATTCCATGTTCCATTCATTAACTACTTCTGGAATAGTTAATTCCATGGCAACTGAAGGGGGAATACCAACTTCATTAAATTTAATTTTTGGATCTGGACTAATAACTGTTCTAGATGAAAAATTAACTCTTTTACCTGCAAGGTTATGTCTAAATCTACCTTCCTTACTTTTTATTCTTTCAGTCAAAGTTTTCAAAGGTTGTCCAGACCTATGTCTAGCAACAGGTATTGAAGATATACTATTATTGAAAAATGTTGCAACATGATATTGCAACAAATCCCATAAATCTTCTATAATTATTTCTGGAGCTCCAGCATTAATATTTTCAAATAATCTTTGATTTATCCTTACAATGTCTCCAATTTTATGAGTAAGATCATCTTCGCTTCTTTCTCCACTTTGTAAGGTTATACTTGGTCTGATGGTTACAGGAGGAACTGACATAATAGTAAGTACCATCCATT
This sequence comes from Candidatus Woesearchaeota archaeon, assembly GCA_964617925.1. Taxonomy (GTDB): domain Archaea; phylum Nanobdellota; class Nanobdellia; order SCGC-AAA011-G17; family PNOQ01; genus JABHIB01. The sequence goes on along the minus strand of CAZTYO010000009.1, from coordinate 4,560 downwards.
CTGGTCTAGCAGATTTAGAATCAATACCAAATACTTTTAAATCTTCATCACTAATTTTTTCTAATCTAGATCTAATTTCTATGGGATTAATTCTTTTTGAATCTGAAAATATAGTGGCAGGTTTTTCTATCGAAATTTTGTCTTGTTTAGTTGAACAATGGGGACATTTTATAATTGTCTTCAAAGCATTAACAAATTTTCTTATTTCTTTATCTTTATCTTTTATTGTTTTAGTTTTATCATAAAGTTCAATTTTTTTAAGATGTTTTTCTACTTTCTCATCATTAGCCAAAACTCTTCCACAATCTTTACATGTAGCTCTCAGATATTTAAGAATATGATTTATAAATTCAATATGAATAATTGGTCTAGCCAAATCAATATATCCAAAATGTCCAGGACATTCTTTCAACTTTTGACCACAAGTTTTACATCTAAGGCCAGGATCAATAACTCCTAATCTAATGTCCATCAAACCACCATCTACTGGATATCCTTCTCTATCATATAATTCAGGAGTTATAATTTTAGCAACAGATGACTTCTTTACGTCTCCAGGTGAAAATAAACTGAATTTTATTGAATCAATTTTTTTTGTTATTAAATGTTTCATTTTAGAATTTATCCCCCAGTTTAAGACTAGGTGAAATTCCTAGAGATTTAATTTCATCTAACAACAACTTAAATGCATAACTTAATTCAACAGGACTAATTTTTGCCGAATTTCCACACCTTGGACAATAGGCAGTATTTCTATAGCTATCGTAAATTGCAATCATCCCACAATCTTCACAAACATGGAAAATTGTTTTATCAGAATCAAACCTTTCTTTTAATAATAGAGAAGCTCCATGAGCTACTAAACAATCTTTCTCCATTTCTCCAAGTCTCAATCCCCCGCCCATTGCTCTACCTTCTACAGGTTGTCTAGTTAATAATTGAACTTTTCCTGCAGCACGAGTATGTAACTTATTGGCAGCCATGTGTTTTAATCTTAAATAATAAATATTACCAACGAAAATTCTAGCCTTAAATCTTTGACCAGTCAAACCATTATACATAATTTCAGTTCCATTCTCTCTAAATCCAAGATTATGTAATTTTTGTCTAAGTCCGTCTTCAGATGGAGTATCAAATGAAGTAGCATCAATATATTCCCCACCAAGAGCACCAACTTTACCTGCTAATATCTCTATCATATGAGACATTGTCATTCTTCCAGGCAAACTGTGAGGTGAGAAAATGATATCAGGAATAATACCTGATTCAGTAAACGGCATATCTTCATGAGAATATAACATTCCTATAACTCCTTTCTGACCGTGTCTTGAAGCAAACTTATCTCCAATTTCAGGAATTCTTTGTTGTCTTAATTTAGTTCTAATCAACCTATTACCTGAATTACTTTCAGTAAGAAGAGTTAAATCTACAGCTCCATTGATTCCTTCACCAAGAGCCATTGAACTTTCTCTTCTAGTATTTGCAGCAATACTAAATTCTTCTAAACCACTCAAGAATCTTGGAGGACTACTCTTACCAATTACTACATCATCAGAATTAACTTTTGCTCCAGTATAAGCAATACCATCTACTTCCAAATGCCTATAATCTTTTTCACTTCTGTAACCCTTAGTTTCTTTATCTGGAATACCAACTTCATCTCTCAATCCACCAGAATATCTTAATTCTTCCATGGAGAAAGGTTTAAAGAAAGTTGATCTTGCAAGTCCTCTTTCTATACTTGCTTTATTAAATATAATTGCATCTTCCATGTTATATCCTTCATAACTCATCACTGCAATTGTGAAATTTTGACCTGAAGGAGTTTTATCATAATTAAAAATATCATGCATGAATGTTTTAACAATAGGTCTTTGAGGATAATGTAAAAGATTTGCATCGGTATCCATCCTATTTAAATAATTAGAAGCATATAATCCTAAAGATTGTTTCTGAATCTTAGAACCTCTGATAAGTCTTGATGAACTTCCAAAATTTGAATATGGAACCATTGAGGTACATACACCCAAAATAGTTATTGGACTTATTTCAATATGTGTGTGATCTTTTGTTAAATCTTCTTCATTTAAAGCAACAAAACAATCTTCTTCTTCGCAGGCATCGATATATTCAACCAATCCTTCTTTCACAAAATCATCCCAATTCATTTCTCCAGAATCAAGTTTTTTAACATGTTCTTCAGTTAATCTTGGAACTCCATTTTCCACAATAATTAAAGGCCTTCTTGCTCGACCCCTATTTGTTTCAATAATGATTTCATCAGCCTCTTGATTATATTGGAGATTTAAATTTCTAGAAACATCTCCTTTTCTTCTAAGAGTTTTTACATCAATTAAGAACTTCTTAGGATTTTCAACAAACCCAATAAATTTTTCATTTAAAAATACGTCTGCCATTTTATACTAATTCAATTCCTGCCTCCCCTAATTGAGTCTTTACTTTTTCTTCAGTTGGTTCAACCCTAGTAATATTTGATAATAAAGACAAATTTTTTCTTAAACCAATTGGAGTACCTTCTGGTGTTTCAACTGGGCACAACCTTCCCCAATGAGAACTATGCAATGCCCTAGCTTCAAAATTTTCTTGAGTAGCAGTTAATAAACTAACAACCCTATGTAATTGAGATTGTGTATCGATAGCATTAGTTCTTTGCATATTCTGACTAATTCCGGATCTTCCACCTACCCACGAACCTGTTGCCATCGAACTATGAATTCTAGAACTCAATAATTGTTCACGAATAATAATTTTCAAAGAAGTGAATTTTCCCCTCTTAACAAGTCTTTGAAAATTATATAATATGTCTTGAACTAAAGATCTAAGATTCATTCTAAATAAGTCTTCCAATAAATCTCCACTTAATTTCAATCTTTTATTCATATAATGATCTTGATCCTGTGATTCTATTTGACCAGTAGTGATTAAAAGGAATCTTTTTATCATCTTACAAAGATTTTGAGCTTTAGAATTTCTATCCTTCGGCGAATCTCCAAGATGAGGTAATAAATAATTATCTAAATATTCTTGAACTCTTTCAACTCTAACTTCTTTTTGAGTTATTCCTATTTTTTTTGCAATAAAATCTAATGCATCTTCTTGAGTTTTTATTTCATCTGGATTGTGTCCAAGATTTATAAGCACATCATCAAATGTTTTAGTTTTTGAAACATACTTCATAATTTCTTGATCTTTAGTTAAACCAAGAGCTTTTATTAAAGCAATAACTGGTATTCGCTTAAATCTTGTAAAACTCATACTGATTATACCTCCTTTCATTTGTTCCATTAAATGAGGTATTCTATAATTAACTTTTTCAGAATATAATTTTCCAACATATTTACTTGGACCAGTAGCCATTTTCTTTACAAAGAATTTATTTGAAGCAAGATCTTCAACCATAATTAAAATTCTCTCATTACCATTTAAAACAAAGTATCCTCCCCTATCATTTGAATCTTCACCTTGTTGAACCAAATCATCTCCTTTCAAACCATTCAAATGACAATGTTTTGATTTTAACATAATAGGCATTTTACCAAGATAAGTAGTAAATGATTCATTTTTTATTCCATTTATAATAGAATCTACCTCTAATGTAATTGGAGCTGCATAAGTAAGACTTCTCAATCTTGTTTCCATAGGATAAATATTTCTTTTTGAACCATCGGCTTCAGTAATTTCAGGCTTACCTACCTTTATTTTACCAAGCTTTATCATAAAATTTTCAACTTCTTGAGGAATAATTGTTGGAACAATTTCGCCAACCTCATCAACTAATTTTTGTAATCTTTTATCTAAAAAATTATCAAAAGATTTTATATTTGATTCAACAAAAGAATGTTGATCGAAATAGTTCCCTATTATTTTTTTATAATTCTTAACCATGTACAACCACCCTATAAAATATACTTTCTAAATTTGTTGGACTCTCTCTAATTATCTTTATAACATCACCAATTTCTGGATCTAATTCCTTAATGGCAGCATCACTTAACAATATTTTTGGTAATTGTGAATCTTCTACTTTATATTGTTTAAGAACTTCTTCTTTTTCTTCTTCTGTTAATTTTATGTGCTCAGGCACAAGAATGTTTTTTGAGATATCGAATGTTTCTTCCATTTTTTTCAATTGATTATATATGGGCCGGACAGGATTTGAACCCGCGACCACTTGGTTAAAAGCCAAGTGCTCTACCAAGCTGAGCTACCGACCCATTATCAGACAACACGCCCTGACCGGGATTCGAACCCGGGTTACGGCCTCGACAGGGCCGGGTGATAAACCGAACTACACTACCAGGGCATAGCTCTCACTAAATTATGTAAATTTGTATAAACATTAAATTTGAATATTCATTTTTAGAGAGTGATACCTGCCTGTTGTATTCTAGCGACGTTCTCCCATATTTAAATGTTTTGTTTTCATCACTCATAAATAGCAGAACAAAAAGCAACATTTTTAAAGGATTATATATAAATAAAAATTATGAAAAAGAGTGTATTGTTTGTAATCTTATTATTTGTATGTATACCTTTTGG
>CAZTYO010000008.1:0-26385 GCA_964617925.1 Candidatus Woesearchaeota archaeon | reverse complement strand
TTTTTTAAAACAGCCAACTTCACAATAAACACATGCCACCAATAGAAAATTTAATCGGAACAGCAGCAACAAGCATTGCAAAAGATATCAAAGCAGATGCAATAGTTTCTATAGAAAAAATCATAAAAGAAGAGTATGAAGAATCAAATGAAATAGAAATCAAAGTAAGTGTATTCAAAAAAGTAAAAAAAGGAGTATTCAAAAAAACAGAATACAACACAACTTCCAGAAAACTAGAACCAGGATCAATAATTCCGATAAAAGAAATTTTAATCGGTGCCATAAATAAAAAATATATTAACAAAGGAGAAAAAATAGTTTGCGTGGAGGATGGCAGCCTAGGCTCAGGTTACAAAGGAGTTTTATTTATATTCGATGTTGATGAAGTATTTTTCAAAATAAGTCAACACAAACTTTCAGAAAAAATTGGATCAGAAGTTATAGAATCAGTAATAAATTTAGCTTCAGAACTTGGAAGAGAGGGCAGAGAAGGGAGACATGTTGGGACTGCATTCATAATATCAGAACATTCAGATATTTCAAAATACCTAAGGCAATTAATCATCAATCCATTCTCCAGCACAGAATCAAAAATAACAGATCCAGAAATAAAAGAAACAGTAAAAGAATTTTCCCAGTTAGATGGAGCATTTATTATAGATGCAGAAGGGAAAATAATCAGCTCAGGAACTTATATAGATATAGATTCAAACGAAGTAGACCTACATCACGGATTCGGAACAAGACACAGAGCTTGTGCAGCAATAACAAAAGAAACAGATGCTATTGCAATTGCAGTATCTTCATCAGGTGGAAAGGTAAGAATATTCAAAGATGGAAAAATTGTAATGAAAATTTAAAGAAGAACTGCAGAAACTTCAGCTTCTAACCAACAATCAGGACAAGAAAGTTCATCAAAAGGCATTCCAACAGTATCATTATCAAATTGCACCTTAACTAATTTTGATTCATAATTATTAATTTCAAAAGGTCCACAACTATCAATACCTAAATTACCAGAAGTTTCTATAACATAATTAACAGGATTATCTTCTTCATTTTCAACTAAAAGAACATAACAGGTACTCCCCCTACCAGTGCAATTATGATCATAAACCGTGACATTATCACATGCAGAAGAAAAACTAGCACTAAATTGAAGATACTCGGCACCTCTCCAATTTTCAGGAATACTATCAATCTGATTTCCAACAACAGAATCTTGAGTCCACATAAAAATACCAGTAGATAAAACTAAGGTAAATCCTACTAAAATTATTGTAACAATTAAAGGAGACATTCCTTTTTTATTAACCTCTTTCATAGTCTCTACTTATTATCTATTCTTTAAATAATTTTCTATAGAAAAAACTTATAAATAAAATAAAAAGAAATAAAGTAATGAGCCGGTAGCATAGCTTGGATAATGCGCAAGCCTCCTAAGCTTGAGATCCAGGGTTCAAATCCCTGTCGGCTCGTTTATATTTTTAACTGCAACATCTAATATCGCTAACATACCTATAACCGCCAGAACTAACAGAGTAATTTATTCCAGTAATAAATTCATTAGATCCACATAAAACAGTTCGTTCATCTCCGCCACTCATACTTCCCCAATCAACAAGAATCCATACACAATTATTAACAACAACGGATTGAGCAGAGTTTACATTATCTGCAGTATCTATAATCCCATTACCATTATCATCAACAGAAACCATATTGGATGTAGTTTTAGAAATTTGTTGCAAAGGATGATAACCTTGACTAGTATCAACATTGGCTGCAGAAACTAATAATACTACACTAAGTCCAATCACTAACAAAGCAAATATCCCCAAATGTTTTTTCTCAATATTAATATTTATTTTCATTATTTTTTCCTCCCAAAATTAAATCTTATTCCAGCACTAGGCATAAATTCATCAGTACCATAATTAGCCCTAGCAAAAATATCCCAACTACCTATAGATCTACTACCTTCCCCTTCAACACCTGCATCCCATTCATTATTAAGATAAGTTAAATATGCTAAGGGTTTAAATGTAACTCCCAGAATTTCCCTTTCTAAGGATTCTTTTGAATATGCTAATCTTCCACCCCAAACATTTCCAGATTTAGTATTTTGAGTTGTAACTGTTTCATAAATATCATCCCCATTTGGATCAGTTCCCATCCACACTTCTTCAGAAGTTGTAAAACTTGTTTCTTCTACTCCACCTAAAAATCCAACAGAAAGTCTATGTTCCCCAAATTTTTTAGTTGCTTCAATATTAAACAGACCACCATCTGGCCTTGGAATATAAATAGCAGCAGCAGAATGACTGGCAATAATATTTTGTAACTCATCAACATTTTTTTCAGCTTCGTCTCTTTGTTTAGTTAACCTAGCAACATCTTCTCTCATTAATTTTCGCATAGTATATCTAACCAATCTCGACATACGAACTTGAGTATTATAATTTCGTTCATCTTGACCAAGTTTCCAATTAAAAACACCTTTAGTTATTAATTTTGCATCTTTTGGATGTATAGTTCCAGGATAACCAACAACTCCCCTTGCTCTACTCTCCAAATCTATTAAATATTCATCAGGATCAATTCCAAAATTTCTGAACATTTTGATTTTTTGGTCATCAAGGAAATTACTATGGCACCCTTGTGTACATATTTGATCATTAACTGCTTGTAATCCAGTTGGATCAGTATACTTGAAAGGATTATTTTTTACATAAGAATATGGAGTTCCTTTTTGAATCATATCAACAGAATTAAACCTGGCAGTTTCTGGATCATAATACCTAGCTCCAAAATAATACAAATCACTTTTATCTAACTCTTTATCAGTAAAAGAATATTTAATTCCAGAATTAACAATTTTCTGAGCAAAAGGTAAATTTTTCGCTCTTTGAACTTCAACACCATTAGAATCAGTTACTAAACTATTACTTCCCAATCTATCCCTATGAAAATAGAACACATCAGAATCTTTAACTGCTGCAACCATTCCAGCACCATAAACATAACGGGTCACACCTTCAGAAGAATCATCAGTTAAGGTATCTCCAACATCAAGAATTTTTCCACTAACTTCTTCAACACTCACATCTTTAGCAAGACTAAAAGAACTCATACAAAATAATAAAACCAATACTAATACTAAACCTCTTTTCATACTAATTATAACTTTCTATATTCTAATATAAAAACATTTCTATTTTAAACAAGAAAAAAACATGCGCCGGCCGGGGCTCGAACCCGGATCACCGGCTTGGAAGGCCGGGATCATAGCCATTAGACCACCAGCGCATTAACAAAAGAAGTAAAAAATTCACTTTTATAAAAGTTTTCTTTTACCTACAAAATAGTAACCGCTAATCAAAAGGAATACAATCATAAAATTAATCCAATCAAAAAAAGGAACCTCTTCAGCCAACATTTGACATTCTATCAAACTAGTAGTCGAACTAATCAAAGTTCCATTATCCCAACGAACAATAATAGTTTCATTCATTTCCCCAAAACCATCTCCTTCAGGAGGAGTATCTACACAAGTTCCATATTCAATATATGAAAACTGGCCTACAGGTGGAACAACAGGGGAAGCATAAAGACATTCACCACAATCCTCATGACCTGCTAGATCATAAGAACAATCAATTAAATCATTACCACTAACAGTAAATGGGCAAGAATACATATCAGTCAAAGGATCAAAAATAAAGGGATTTGCAAACTCACATTCTTCATTAACACCATCATCATTCGGAGTGTCTAAATTATTATCACCACAAACAGATACAGCAAGTCCAGTACTATTAAACTCAACGCTCCCACTTGAAGAAAGACTCGCAAGAATAGCTCCACCATCATAGATAGTTGCACTTCCACCATAAACAATTTTGCCTTCACACTCTGCAGGTATTGGAGGAACAATCCAAGAAGTTGTAGTAGTTCCAACAACATTACCGATACTAAAACTTCCACCCATTCCAACCATATTTCCACCACTAACATTTACAACACAACTTCCATCTGCACTGGAAGCATCAATTTGAATAGTATCTGCAGATCCACAATTAGATGAATATCCAAGAGTAATAGTTACACTATCTCCTTCTGCAGCCTGACCAGGAAAACTTATGGCAACATTAGTAAAATCACATGAAGATTCACGACAACAAATATAATTATCATAATCTAAATTACTTCCATCAATATGGGCATTAGTAACATTAGATAATCGAACAATCCTATACCCATTAACTGCAGGATCACAATCCACACCTTCTGAATAACTACAAACATAATCAGTAATACTACTCAAACAAATTTTATTAGGATAATTGCCCAACAATCCATATTCGGCATGAGCATTAGTAGTAGAACTTAATCTTAAAACAACATCATCCCCATTACAACTATCTCCGGCAGATAAATCAGTTCCAGGACAACAGACCTTGTAAGGATAATGAGTTGGATCAACTGCACCCTGAGAATTACCTAGTTCACTAGTAACGGAAAAAATAGCAGTATGACTCGTACAATCTGGAGCAATATAACAACTCCCTGTCAAATTCGCACTAGTAGAACTACCAAGCAATACTATAAACAATCCAGTTAAAATTAATTTTAAATTTGCCACCTCAAAACTAAACTAAGAATAGATTTATTTAAACATTTCTATTTTTTATCAAATGCAAAATCTACCTGTTCAGATTTCCACCCCTTTTTAATCAAAGCATTTCTAACTTGTTCTTTCTTATAACCTTGTTTAAGCACACTAGTAACATACTGCTTCAACTTTTGCATATCTGCATCATTTGTAAACAATCTTTTATTAAATAATGAAACTGTTAACTTATTGCTTGCATCTCTAAAATTTCCGGGACCAGTATAAAAGTTAAAATAAAAAATTCCAATGGCAACTATCAAAAGAAGAAGCACATAAATCAAAACTGGATATTTCTGAACACAATCTGCTTCACAACTTATTTCATCTTCATACTCTTCTGTACACTTTCCATCTCCGCACCATTTGTAAGTACAATTATTAGAAGCACAATTTTGGTCCCAAATAATTTCTGGAACATTATATATAACATCAGAATAAACTATGCTATTTATTCTCTCTAATATAGTTAAACCTTCCACCAAATAAACAGCATTAAAAGTATTTCCAAGCATATTCCAAGAAATAACAGAATCTGCAACATTTGCACCTGGACTAATAGCAACAATATTATCAATTACATAATTTCTAAGATCTTCAACTAAAATATTTGAACTACTAGAACTAACATTAATTTTTTTTTCTATCAAACCATAATCATTACTACCTTCTAAGAAATCAACATTAATAATCTTTGAGTCCATATCCACTTCAACATTATTTTGATTAAAATCATAAACGGCCTGTAAATAATAATCCATTTCACTACCAGTAACTCCAGTAATCCCACCATAATCAAATACATCACTGAATGTCAGCAATCCAACATTATCAATTGACAATCTATCAATAATTAAAAGTCTAGATGGAGTTCTTTGTTTTATTTCATGAAATTCAGTAGCAATTGGACCATATAGCTGATTCTTTATAGTTTCACTACTAGCAGAATTTTTTATTGTAGTAAAATTAACTAGCAACTCTTCCAATCTTATTTTGGATTCATTCAAAATATTCCCATAGCCAAGCAAATAAAAGGTATCATTTAACTCACCGCTCAAACCAGAAAAATAACTATCTGCAACATCAACAGCAGAGATAGATTCCGGCAAGCCAACATCTAAATGATCTTCCAAAGAAACAACATGAACAACTATGCTACTACTATCATTATACCCTCCAGCACCAGTAACAGTCAACCTAACTGTATAATCTCCTTCAGCCATATATTTATGGCTAACAATGCCACCATGAACTGTAGAACTAGAATCTCCAAAATCCCAAGTGTAAGAAACAACAGATGCATCTCCAGAACTTGAAGAAGTTCCATCAAAATTTATGTCCATACCAACAGAAGAATACAAACTACTTGCTTCAATAATTGATTCTGGCCTTTCGGTAATATTGAAAACAACTCCTGTATCTTCATTATCAAATTCAACAGTAAGCAAACAAGTATCGCCAACACTATCTGGAACAGTTAATGCACTCAAGGCATTCAAAGGAATGGACAGCCCCGTCAAATTAAAAGTATTTATTGTTTCTTCTAAACTCCAAAAATTATTTGTTTCACTTGCACCATAAACAAGTTTCAAACTTGTAATACTTGAATAACCAACATCATCCATATATGCACGAACAGGAACAGTACACCACTCCCCATATTCACAATTTTCATTCCTATATTGATTAATCATATTAACCAAAAGAGTATCATTAACTTTAGTAGGTACATTTGTCAGATCCTCACTATAAATCCCATTTTCCAAATAAACAAAATAATAATTGGATCCAGGATATCTTGGAATTCTAAAATCATCACTATCAGAACTTATCCTAACAACCATCTCTGCAGGATTAGAAAGCACTCCAACATCAAGTTCACAAGAAATATCTGTCCAACTTTGACCGATATTACTAAACTCACATTCTTTATTTCCTATTCTTGCTTTCAAAATGCCTCCAGTTTCACCAACAGTTTTAGCAACTGCATTAACTTTTATTTTCAATTCACTGGATAAACCATTATGAGGAATAGTAATACTCTCAATAGCATTAACTTGCCCAGGATTAAATTCAACAGCACTACCTAAAGTATAAGATGAACTTTCTTCATCAGGAAAATAACCAAGAGACCAACCAGAAAAACCACCAACATATTGCCAATCAATTTCCCCATCATCTCCAATATCTAATTTAAAAGGTCCTCCCCCACCAAAAATAAAAAATTCAATTTCACTAACAATTTCATTAGCCAAATAAAATCCAAACAAATCACTATCATGATTAAAATTTAAAATAATTGCATCAGAACTTCCAGTCCTTTCATAAGTATATTTTGATTCACTTGTTAAACTGGCATTCTGTAAAATATCATAGATATCTGCACTAACATCTGAATAACTTCCGCAACTTTCCACACTAGCTTCGAAAACAGAATCCCCATCAAATAAATCATCAGAACTTATATTGAAAAAACCAACAAAATTTTGACCAACTCCATAATTAGTTTCAGTCAATTCCATATCAATCTCAGTTCCCGCACTAACAAAACCTACTAAAAATAATAAAAATAATAAATACAATATTCGTTTCAACATTTCACCTCTAAAATAATAATCAATTAAAGAATATATAAAAGTTTTTATTTGGATTTATTCGAATAACCAAATTACTCATCATTGAGAACTTCCATCATAAATGCAAAAGCAGGCCTAGTCAAGAATACACCAATTGTAATTCCAACAATAATAATCAAGGCAAATCCTCTTATTAATCCAGCTCCAGCATTGAACAACGGCAACATAGCTACCAAAGTTGTGAAGTAAGCTGCCATAATAATAAAGAAAGCTCGCTTAATCCTTTCTTTCCATTTATAGAAGTACTCAGTATGTTTAGAAATAACTTCATCAATAATAACAATCTGATCATCTACACCAGTACCAATCGCTGCAATGATACCTGCAATCGCTGCCAAGTCTAAATTCTGTTTAGAGATTGCCGCAAAACCGAGAATAATTACTAATTCAGAAATTAAAGTGATTAAAACCGGAATAGCAATTTTCATTTTCTTAAATCTAATAAATACAACCAAAGCAACAGCTAAGATTGCAAAAAGTCCGGCAAGAATTGCATTCTTTACAAACTCGGATCCAAGAACTGGCGATATAGTATCAAGTTTAACAATTTCTAATTTAAACGGAAAAGAACCTGTTATCAAAATAGTTTGCAACTGATTCATATTAGCCAAGGAATCAAGTAAAGCATCTTGTTCAGTAACTCCATAACCAGGACCAGAAATAACAATAGTTGTAGCAGCCACACCTTTCAAACTAGAAGCAATATTCAAAGAATCAACCATAGTACCATCCAAATAAAATTCAATTTGTTCAGATAAGTATTGACCTCCTTCATCAGAAGCATTCACTTCCAAATCGGCAGTAGCATCGGCAAATCTTTGTGCAGATTCACTACTTAATTTAATTTGAAATTCAAATTTACAAAAACTTTGATCGCCACTACTTGAACAATCTCTTACTCCTGCACAAGTACCATCATTCCTACAAACAAAGGTTATATCTTCAGAACCGCCATTGAAAACAGTTTGATTAGCAACTTTAGCTTCAAAAACTCCTTGCGAAGCAATTAAATCTTGAACTTCAGTTTCAGTAGCACCGGCCAGTTCAACTAAAACATATTTATTACCTAGTAAATCATCACTCTTCTTAATCTTAACATCTGACAAACCATAAGTATTCAACCTATAAGTCATAACTTGTATCAATTCATCTCTTTCTTGATCAGTAACTTCACCTTCAGGTTTCAAAAGAACTCTTGTTCCACCTTGCAGTTCCAAACCTTGTCTTAAATTAGAGCTTGGCGCATCCTGAACAACTAAACCAATTGAATCAGACATCAATAAAACATAATCTCCTTCAGTTGTATGAAACCTAACAGTCTCACCATTAGTAATTCCAGAAATTTTACTAGTATAATCATTAAGATTTTTAATTTCTTCTTCATTAATGGAAAGAACCTTTTCATAATTTGTTGGAGAAATGTCTGAACCAGGAGAAGCAAAACCAGCAATCGCTGCCGGACTATTTTCTTGAACAGATTTAACTATAACTCCACTAGTATCAAATTGTGGATTAATGGCAACAAAACTAATTAGTAAAAAGAACATCAATATTATTACTCTCGGTTTTTTTAAAATTTTACTTATTACCATTTTTTACATACCATGTAAGCACTGGCGCATTCATGCACCAAGTTGCAATCAAATCAATTAATAAAGCAATTAATATAATACTGAACATTTGTCTTAACACTGGAGAGTTAGTTATTAATAAAGCAACACCAAGTGCAGAAATTGTTGTAATAGTCATGGTGAGACCAGTTTTAAAGGCACCGTAAGTTCTATCATATAATGTTCCTGCCTTTCTTCTCAACATTCTAGTTGTTAACAGTATATCAGTATCAATAGAATAACCAATAACCATTAAGAATGCAGCAATACCTGCCGTAGATATTTTCATACCGGCAACACTTACAATTGCCAAAGTCACACTCAAATCAAATAAAGCTGAAAATACAACTGCCAATGAAGGTATAACTTTTCTAAAAACAATAAACACAACTATTGCCATCAATAAGAATGCAAATGCAATAGCTATCATCATTTCCTTGTAAAATGACTCACTCAACGCAGAACCCATTTCTTGTACAGAATAAGTTTCTGAATTAAGATCGAAAGAAAATTGCTCTTCTAAGAAAGGTTGTAATTCTTCATTTGTAATATCTGTAATTTCTATAATAACTCCTACCTTTTCCTTATCAGTAAAACTACTTAATTCTCTAACAGAAACATCAGAGTCTAAAAATTGATTAATTAAAGCTAATTCTAATTCTTCAAAATTTATTTCTTCATTAGAATATATTGTAGCAGAGATTCCCCCCTTTAGGGTAACATCTTTATCCATAATTTCGCCAGTAGCTGCGTATTGAATAGCTAACACAGAGATTGCAAATACAAAAAGTATTGCTGGAATTATTAATAACTTCTTATAATTCTTATTGTAAAAACCTTCAAGTTTGATTTCCGCCATTGCTTTTAGTTTTCTAGACACCTTTAAAAAGTTTTTTGTATTCACTAAATCAGGTGATTTGCATGAATGATTTTTTTTCTGAAAAAGGACAAGACAAAAATTTAAAAAACTTAATAGATATTTTTGGGGACGATTATGAATTAATAGAAGATCCAATTGGGAGACAAATGGATGAGATAAGAGAGATATTAACTTATGGTGCAATAGGAAGTGCAAATTTAAGCAATGCAAATATAATCACAGCAAACACTCGATTTTATTCAAATAAAGGAAATATAAAAGCTCTAATTAATTTTAATACTCCAGATAAATTAAATATTTCAGAATATGGATATAATTTACATAAAAGACTAAAAAAAATTCCGCTGCTTCACAACAAAAAAGGAAAGCTAGAAGGAATATACATCTACGAAAATACAATCGCCACAATTATCGATTTATATAAAACATAATCTTTATATATCTCTTTTTTAATTTTTAACTAGAGGTGATTAAATGAATCAAGAACAAATAATGTTATATATTTTATTAGGATTTTCTGTAGCAATAGTTTACTCATTAAGAATCATAATAGAAAATCAAAGAAAAATTTTGAAAAAAAGAAAATAAACGCAGAGACTGGGATTTGAACCCAGATGCCCAGAAGGGCCCGGTTCTCTCTAACACTTTTTCTCAGTTTTGATCAAACTTCTTCTAAAAGTTTGTTCGAGACCGGTGCAATACCGAATTATGCGATCTCTGCATGACTAACCAACTTATTAAAAGAATTATAAAAGTTACTAAAAATTAATTTTCAGAGAATATATCTCTTTATTAAACTCTGAACTAATTCCATACTTATCAACAAGTACTTTTTCAATATCTTCAAATTTTTGTTCAACTTCACCAGATAATTGTTCAAGATAGGATAAAAAAATTTTTTGATTCATTTTTTCCTTACCACAAATATAATCAACAGAGTATCCAATTCCTTGATCATTAACATCAAAAGTAGAATGTGAAAAAGTTATAAGATTTGAATTATTTTCAACTATTTTATTCACAAATTTTTCCAAATTATCTTCCTGTATTATATAAACCATAAACTTAGAACAATACTAAGAATTTTAAAGGTTTCTATAATATTAAATTATTAGTTAGGTTTATATATATTTATAATTAAAATAAATTTATGAAGAAGAACTATAAAAAAATAGCTACAAAAAATGCAGTATTTAATACTTCTACAAAAATAATATCAAAAATTGGTAGTTTAATTTTTACAATAATAATAGCTAGAACATTATTACCAGAACTATTTGGAATTTACAGTTTAATTTTATCAATAGCATTAATTGCAATAACTTTTACAGACTTAGGAATAGATGCAACAATAGTAAGGTATTTTTCTGAAGCAATGGGACAAAATAAAATAGAGAAAGCAAGATCATATTTCAGATATTTAGCAAAAATAAAAATAAAA
Organism: Candidatus Woesearchaeota archaeon; assembly: GCA_964617925.1. Taxonomy (GTDB): domain Archaea; phylum Nanobdellota; class Nanobdellia; order SCGC-AAA011-G17; family PNOQ01; genus JABHIB01. The sequence continues at coordinate 15,146 of CAZTYO010000008.1, read as the reverse complement.
ATAACATTTATAATTATTACTTTAATATTACTTTTTTCAAAAATTATAGCAAACCAAATATTTAACAAACCAGCATTGTTTTATCCAATAATATTTTCTACCTTGTATATATTAACAAATTCAATCTATGGTATCTTCTTAGGTATTCTTTACGCAACAAATGACCTAAAAAAAATTCCAATAATTGAAATGTTAAATCAAACCTTAAAAATAATATTTTCAATAATTATAATAACAATTCTTTCCACAAACTTAAAAGTGTCTGGAATATTTCTTGCATATGCATTATCACTATTCGGTGCAGGAATCTTAGTGTTAAAAACCATCATTAAAAAAAATAAAAAATTAATAATTGGAAAAATTTCGAAAATAGAAAAATTAAGGATTAAAAAATACCTGAGTTACATGAGTATAGCCAGCATTTCATTAATATTTTTCGGAGCAATAGATACAATAATGTTAGGTTTATTTGTTTCTGCAAAATTTATAGGATTATATAAAGCAGCATTAAGTTTAGTTTTAGCAATTGCAGTATTTCCAGCAATATCCTCTTCCTTATTGCCAATATTTACTCAAATAGATAATCGAAAATTAGAAAGAGGTTTTAAGAAAATTTCAAAATATTTATTCATTTTAGCAATACCTATAACAACAGGATTAATAATACTGGGAAAAGATATTTTACTGGCAATTTATGGTATAAAATTCATAGAAGCAACAAAAACCTTAATTGTTCTTAGTCCATTAATAATAACATTTGCATTAACAGAGCTATACTCTGGAATTTTACAAGCAAAAGAACAATCAAAAATTCTTGCAAAACAAACGATAATTGCTTTAATAATAAATATAATCTTAAATTATGTTGCAATAATTAATTTAATAAAAATAAATCAAGAGATGGCAATTATCGGAGTAGGAATTTCAACAGTTATTAGTAGAATAATCTATTTAAATTTAATACGTAAAAAAACAAACAAAATAGCAAAATTAAAAATTTACAAATCTCCAATAATGAAATCTCTATTTGCGACAATGATCATGGCAACATTTTTAATAACATTCAACAAATTAATTTTAATAAACATTTGGATTGGAACAATAGAAATAATATTAGCAAGTGGAATTTATTTTGGAATAATGTTGTTAATAAAAGGAATAAAAAAAGAAGATATCTATTTGTTTAAATCCCTTAAGAATACACAATAAACTTACTTAATCTCTTTAAGTGCATTCAACAATAATTCTTTTTCTTGTGTAGTAAGCTCAGGATGATTTGGAAAATAAAATCCAACTTCATGAATTTTTTCAGCATTTGGACAATTATATTTTTTTCCAATTTGCGACAAATATTTTTTAAAAAAAGGTTGATTACCTAAAAAACCTCCAACAATTGGCCTAATTTCACTAATCTTTGCAAACTCTTTTTTATATTTAATAAAATCGGCTTTATTTTTAAAAATTAAAGGAATGGCAAAACTAGAGAGAAAATCCATGTGTTCCCAATTTAATGGAATAAGCGATTCCCTAGAATTAATGATATCTGCAAAATCCAAGAAATTTTTATTTCTAATCTCATTTATATCTTGCAAATATTTTAATTGTTCAACTCCAAGAAAACCAAGGATTTCAGTAGGTCTAAGATTATAAGAAGGAAAATAAAAAGTATATCTTTCATGAAAATCTCCAATATTATTATCAATTTTCAATTTTTCTTGTTTTTCTTTAGAAATATCTCTACTCCATCCATGAGCTCTAACTAATTTCAACATATCATAAATGGATTCATCATCGGTACAAACCATTCCACCCTCAATAGTAGACATATGATGTCCAACAAAAAAAGAAAAAGTAGATGCCAAACCAAAATTACCTAACAATCGATTAGAAACTATACTTCCAAGAGACTCGCAAGTATCTTCTAATAAAATAATATTCTTTTTTTCACAAATATTTTTTATTTTATTGATATCTCCAGAAAAACCAAGAATATGACTAATAAAAAAAGCATTTAATGAATTTTGTGACAAGGTATCTTTTAATTGTGAGGAAGTTACATTTAAATTATTTAAAGATACATCAACTGGAATAGCTTCCAACCCTAGCTGCAATAAAGGCATAACATTTGTAGCCCAAGTGATTCCAGAAAAACCTACTTGATCCCCTTTATTTAGAATTTTTAAATTTAAAAGAGATTGTATTAATGCAAGATTTGCAGAACTTCCACTATTAAATAAAACAGAATATTTTCTATTTTGATATTCAGAAAATTTATTTTCAAATTCTTTACATTTTTTCCCCATACTTAATTGATCAGAATTCAAAATAAATTCACAAAGTTTTTTTTTAACTTCTAGTTCATTATAAAAAGTATTTTGCATTAATTTAATTATCTTTTTATCCATAGTATCATCTTCAAAAAAAAATTAATAAGATTATTTAAATCTTTGTGTAAATCAATAAATATCACCTCATAAATTTTTTATAAACTTTGAATGTTTCAGAGACATTTTTCCCCCAAGAAAATTTTTTTGAATGTTCCAAACTTTTTTTAGACAATTCATTTCTTAAATTTAAATTATTTTTTATTTTTAAAATTGCATCAGATATTTCATCAGAAGAATAAGGATTAATTAAAAGACCTGCATCTCCTGCAACTTCCGGTAAAGCTCCACGATTAGAAAGAATAACTGGACACCCAGTAGCCATAGCTTCCATGCCAGGCATACAAAAACCATCATAAGTAGTTGGAGCAACAAAAACATCACAAGAATTATAAAAATCATTAAGGGAATTATCTGGAATAAATCCAAGAAAATCAACATTATTTATTTTTTTTTCTTTTTTTAATTTTTTTAGATTATCCAAACCTTTCCCTGCACCTGCTATTTTAAAAAATATATTTTCATCTTTTAATTTTTCAGCAACTTCCAATAAAATTTTAGCATTTTTTCTTTTAACAATGCCCCCCAAAAATCCAACAGAAAAAACTTTAGTTTTTTTTAGATTGTTCTTTGGGAAAAAAAAAGTATGGTCAACTCCAGGATAAATTAAAGTTATATTTTCGGGAGAAACATTGAGATAAGTTATGACTTCTGACAAAGTAGATTTTGAAATAACAATTATATGATCTGCTTTTTTAACAAACCACAACATAAATTTGAAATACAAATTATAACTTTTTTTTCTCTCATTCTTTAAAACAAATGGAATTAAATCATAGATAGTAACAATAGATGGCCGTTTGAATAAACAAGGCAATGCCATTGTTGGAAGAGTAAAATGGTATAAATTTGAATTATTAAAGATTAATTTAAAAAAAACACCAAAAGTACTCATAAAAAAAGTATAAATGGGATTATTAGAAATAGGGACCCTTATTTTCTTAATAGATATATCAGTATCTTTAAGCCCATCATACAAGTATCCACAACATTTATCTATACCTTGCCCAATATCTTTTTCAAAACTATTTCCAATAATTGAAATATTGTGTATTTTTTTCATTTTATAATAAAAAAATTTAAAAATTAACTGGACTTAGAAAGAGATTTTAAATCAGATTCAACCATCATTTTCACAAGATCTTTAAATAAAGTATTCGGAACCCATTCAAGATCAGTTTTAGCTTTTTCAGGATTACCTAAAAGAACATCAACTTCGGCAGGCCTATAAAAATTCTTATTCACTTTAACAACTATCTTTCCATCAACAATTCCAACTTCCTCTAAACCTTTTCCTCTCCAAGAAATATCCATATCAACAGACTTAAATGATTCTTCTACAAATTCTCTAACAGAATGAGTTTCCCCTGTAGCAATCACATAATCATCAGGATTATCCACTTGCAACATTTTCCACATCGCTTCAACATAATCACCAGCATATCCCCAATCTCTTTTTGCATCTAGATTTCCAAGTTCTAAATATTCTTGAAGACCTAACTTTATTTTGGCAACAGAATGAGAAATTTTTCTTGTAACAAATTGTTTTCCCCTCTTTGGAGATTCATGATTGAATAGAATGCCATTAGAAGCATGCAAACCATAACTTTCACGGTAATTTTTTGTAATCCAATAACCATAAACTTTTGCAACACCATATGGACTCCTAGGATAAAAAGGAGTTTTCTCAGTTTGTGGCATTTCTTGAACTTTTCCAAACATTTCACTACTTGAAGCTTGATAAAATCTAATGCTAGGATCAACAATTCGGATAGCTTCCAGAATTCTCAAAACACCTAATGCAGTCATATCGCCAGTAGAAACTGGCTGAGTCCAAGAAGAAGGAATAAAAGACTGCGATGCGAGATTATAAACTTCATTTGGACAAAGTTCTTTTAATAATCTAATTAAAGAGGTTGAATCTGTTATATCTCCTTGAACCAAAGTAATCTGTTCTTGCAGATCTCCAATCCTTTCAATAATATCTAAACTAGATCTCCTATAAACTCCATAGACTTTGTAACCTTTTTTTAATAAAAAATCCGCAAGATAATATCCATCTTGTCCAGTTATACCAGTTATTAGTGCCTTTTTCATAATTTTTAGAACTAACTTTACTTTTTAAAATTATCTAAAATAAAAAGAATTAAACTTAATTAATTAAATTTATAAAGTTTATTTTTTCTCAAAAATTATGAAAACCGTAATGATTTATCCAAATCAAGATTCAGAAAAAGCGATATCAAATTATTCAATTAAATTAGTATGGGGAATAAAAAAACAAAAACATGATATAGATTCAATAACTTATTCAGCAGGAAAACCATTAACATTCTTAAAACAAATAAATAAAATAAAAAAATATGACATAGTACATATTCAACATGAATATAATCTTCTAGGTTGGTATGGTTTTCCATTTTTTTTAATTCTACCTTATTTATACTTAATAAAAAAAGAAAAATTAATTATAACAATGCATACAGTATTATCCAAAAAAGAAAAATTAAATGGAAACATTCTAAAAAAAATTTTGAGAAAATTTATATTGTACCCAACTCAAAATTGGTTAATCTCCAAATGTTGTGACAAAATAATAGTCCATGCAGAAATATTTAAAAATATTTTGAAGAAAGAGTATAATATTAAAAAAGAAAAAATTGAAGTAATAAGGCAGGGAATAATTGATAATTTAAACTTACCAAGCAAAAAACAAGCAAAAGAAGACTTGGGGCTTAGAGGACCAGTATATTTGATAATTGGGAGTATGATTCCAGATCATGGATCTGACATAATTCTTAAACAAGGGGGAAAAATTGGAAAAACAATTTTAGTGGTAGCCAATCCAAAAGCCGTAAATGATCGAAATAATAAAAGAGTATTAAACTGGATAAAATATAATAAAAAGATAGTAAAAACCAAAAACATAGAAAAAGAAGTTAGGTTCGATATAAAAAATTTACCATATTCTCTATGGTGGAAATATTTTTCTGCAGCAGATCTTGTTTTATTACCTTATCGTGGAGGAATTGGCAGCGGGATATATGCAGATGCAGTAGCAACAAAAACTCCAATGGTTTGTAGTAACATTAAATATTTTCGAGAAAGTGAAAAAATTTCAAGATGCTTGAAAGTAGTGAAAAAAATTGAAGATTATCCAAAAAAAATAAAAGAATGTATGCAAAAAGATACATTAAAAAAAATGGAAAACGAATGTGAAAATTATATAAAAGAGTATGGCTTAAGTAAAATAGGAACAAAATATAAAAAAATATACGAAACAAAATGAAAATATTTATTTTTGGAGAAGACGGGTTCTTGGGAACAAAATTAAGTAATAAATTGAACAAAGATTATATAATCATAAAAAGTACAAAAAAAGATTTAGATGCACTAAATCAAACAGAAGTGATAAAAAAACTAAAAAAAGAAAAACCAGATATAATAATAAACACAATCGGAATTGCAAATACTTTATTTTGTGAAAATAATCCAGAAATTGCAAAAGAAATTAACTTTTTAACAACAAAAAATATAATCAGATATTGTAAAAATAATAAATGTAAATTAATATTCATTTCTTCTTCTTACATTTTTAATGGAAAAAATGGGAGATATGGTGAAAAAGAACCGACAGACCCATTAAATGAATATGGAAGAACAAAAGTAATGGCAGAAGAAGAAATCAAAAAGTTAGAAGATTATTGCATAATTAGGACAGACTTCCTTTATGGATATAATGGAAAAGAAAAACCGAATGGAATAATTTCTCAAATTTTAAAAAAAAATGAAATAGAAGTATATAATTCCCAACAAATAAGGCAACCACTATTAATTGATGACATGGCAAAAACAATAAAGATAATTATAAATCAAAACATAAGGGGGATATTAAATGTTGCTGGCGAAGAAGAAAAAACAAAAAAAGAAATTTATGAATATTTAACAAAAATAAAAGAAACCCCAACCAAATTAATTGAAAAAAAAATAGAAGTAAAAGTAGAAAATCCTAAAATTTCAACATTAGATATATCTAAAATAAAAAAATATGGATTTAAACCAACTTCATTAAACAAAGGAATAAAAAAAATAAAAGAAACGATTAATCTTCTTTAGATATTACTTTAAATTCGGGTAAGGGCAAAATAAATTTACCTCCCCTTTCAAAAAACTCTTTTTGATTTTTTTTAATATCTTGAAAAAAATACCAAATTAAAACTAAAAGATAATCTGGTTTAAGTGCCATAACTTTTTCAGGAGAATCTATTGGAATAAGTGTGCCAATAGTCATTTTTCCAAATTTATCTGGATTTTTATCTGCAATAGAAGTAATTAAATTCGGCCCAATATCAAAATATTGCAAAGTAGTATTTCCCCTAGTAGATGCTCCAGCAATAGCAATTTTCTTACCTGCAGAAACTTCTTTTTTAATAAAATCTACAAGATTTTTTCTTATTGTATCAACACGCATAGCAAATTTTTGATAGGGAATAATAGTATCAAGGGCCATCTCTTGTTCTTTTTTTTCTATTTCTTCAATTCTTTCTTTGGCCCCATCAAATGGTTGAATTGTTGATCCTTTAAATCGAATATATGTTCTAATGCTTCCGCCATTAATATCATTCAAAACAACATCAAAAACTTCTAAATTATGTTTATCTAACAAATATTTTAAAGATTTATAAGTATAATATTCTCTATGTTCATGACAAATGTTATCTAAAGCATTTTGTTCCAACATAGAAGCAAGATAATTTTGTTGAATTACAAATAAGCCATTAGAATCAAGTATAGAAGTTATATCCTTCAAAAAAGCATTAGGATCTTCTAAATCATAAAACATAGATATTGCAGTAATAACTTTTACTTTTTTTTCTGGAATAATTTTTTTAAAATCATCAGAATTAAAAAAGTTATTTATTATTTCAAATCCTTTGGAAGCAGCTTCAGCTGCAACATTTTTTGAAGGTTCGAATCCAACAAGTTTTAAAGAATTATCTGAATCATAAAAATCAAGCATAGTTCCATCATTCGCCCCAATATCAACAACAATATCATCTTTCTCTAATTTAACTAATTTTTTTATATTTGTTACAATATTTAAAAGATCATTTTTTATAGTATTATTAATTCCAGACTTATACCAATACTGTTCATTCCACATAGACTCAGGGGGAGCACTATACTTCATCTGCAAAAGTCCACATCCTCCTTGGGATTCTTCACACAAAACCAATTCTAATGGGACTTTAATACCTTGTTCAGAAGGAGAATCTACAAAATCAGAAACATAATGTTTTCCAAGATCCAGAATTGGAGCTAAATTTTCAGAACCACAAACTCTGCACTTTTTTATTATTTTAATTTCACTCACCTTATAACCTCTTCATAAATTGATTGTAATTTTTCATTTCTTTTTTTAATAGAGAATTTGCCAGTTTCAATAATCTCCTTGCAATTTATTGACATTTTCTTTCTTAATTTTGAATCTTCAATTAGTAAGGAAGTTTTATTTATTAAATTTTCTATTATTTTTCTTTTTTCAAAAAGATTATGATTAAGAATACTGTTATTTTTTAATCTTGGAATTATAAACCCTGTTTTTCCATCTTCAATTATTTCTTCTCTAGCCATTCCCTGAACGCTAACAACTGGAATTCCAAAAGACATAGCTTCAATAAGGGCAAATCCAAAAGTATCGCTATAACCTGGATAAACTAAAATATCTGCATTAGCATAAATTTCCTTTAATAATCTTTCTTGGGGCATCAATTCAAAGAATTTTATTCGTTTATTTGAAGAATATTTTTCAATTATTTTTTTAGGAGTTTCAGAAACAAATAAACATTCTATATTTGAATACTTTTGAGTAAGTGAATTAAAAACTTTCAAAGTATCTAGGCCTCCCTTTCCATGAAAGTACCTTCCAATAAAAATAAGAACAACTTTATCATTTTTATTTTTAATAAACTTAGGGATTGGCACTGCAGGATAAACTACTTCTAGTTTGTGATATATTTCTGGAAAATATTTTTTAAATTCTTCCTTAGTTCTTTCTGTCCAAGCAATTATTTTTTTACAATTTTTATTAATTAAAATATTTCTTGCCTTATTTATACTTTGTTTAGTTTTTTCACCAGAAACAAACATTTGCCAAACTCCTTCAAAATCAGCAATCCATGGCATATTTTTGTTCTTGCTTAAACAATGAGCACAATGAATCAAATCATAATTCTCATTAAAATTTGTCTTATGGGTATTGATAATTGATAAATTTAATTTTTTTATAGTTCCACGAATAATTTTTTTAAGAAAAGTAGAAAATAAAAAAAAATTCTTATTAGTAATCACGCCCTTTTGTTTATTTATATTTAAAAATTTAACATTATTGGGAGGAGAATCAATTAAATATTTATAATAGGGACTATCTGGAAATTTCCAAGGATATTGTAAATAAACTTTTATTTTTTTGTCTTTATTCATTTTAGAACCTTTAATTCATATCGTATTTCTGCAGAAGGTAAAATCCATGCAAAGAATCTACAATAAATTCTATGATTAAAATTTACAAGTGGATTGAATAACCAATTAAATTTGCTTGATTTTCCAATACCAAAATTAATTTTTACTTTTTTAACTTCAAACATATCCTTATCTACGCCCACTTCGTGAGAATAATTATTTTTTTTAAAATAATCAAAAGTAAATGGAGAGAAAAATCTTACATGAGTTGGATCATTATATTGACCCCATGCAGAAAAAAAAGGTGTCTTAATCTTTATAATTGAAGAAGGTTTACAAACTCTATGGAGTTCTTGCATCAATTGAACAAAATTATGCACATGTTCAAATACATGATATGCTTTTATCTCGGAAACTGAATTATCTTCAAAAAGTAAATTTTTTTCTAAATCAACAATCTTATCGGGATTCACAGCTTTAGAAATATCACAATTAATCCACCCTTCCCTATAATCATTCCCACACCCTAGGTGTAATTTCATTTCAACAACTCCACTATCTTCTTACTAACTCCAACCTCGCCATAAGGATTTTCAAATTCTTTAATTTTAATTTTGTCATTTTCAATGTTGTATATAATCTCCCTAGAAAAATCAACATCCAATTTAGTCAAAAAATTAATTCCAGTTTCAAGTCCTTCTGGCCTTTCAGTTCTATCTCTTAATAACAAACAAGGTTTTTTAAAAATCAAACTTTCTTCTTGGATAGAACCACCATCAGTTAAAAGATATTTACAATTTTTTAAATAATGTATAAATTCAAAATATGGAGTATTTTTCAAAATTTTTATATTTTTATTTTCCTCCAAACTACTGAATAATTCAAATTTTTCCAATTGTTTTTTGGTATTATCATGCAAAAAGAATAATAAAGGCACATTAACAGCATTAAGAATATCAACTATACTTTTCATTCTTTTTTCAGAAGATATATTTTCGTGCCTATGAACTGTACAAACTGCATATTCCTTTCCAGAAATTTTAACTTTTTTTAATTTTAATGAAAAATCAACAGAATCAACAACAGTATTTCCGACCATTATACTTCTTTTAATATTAGTAGCTGCCAGATTCGATGGACTTAAATTAATATCAGAAAATTTATCTGCAATTTTTCTAGAAATTTCCTCTGGAAAGGGCTCAAAGATACTACCAGATCTCAAACCTGCTTCAACATGAACATTTTTATATTTTTTAAAAAAATTAAATAAACGAGAAGATGCAATAGCAACAGAAGCAGTGGTCATTGTATCACCATGATAAAGAACATACTTCAAATCTTTTATTTTTTTTAATTCTGAACGAATTTTAAAAACCATTGACAAATTCCAAGAAATAGCCTTAAGTTTATTAGAAAAAAATTTACTAGATTTATCTGGCTGTTTTGAAAGAACAACATCAGGTTCTTTAATCTTAAAAGAATTACAAAGATCAATTAAATTATGTTGGCCAGTGTGAATAAATCTATAATTTTCAGATCCTAATTCCTTCATAATAGGAAACATTTTTATCAATTCAGCCCTAGTTCCAATAACTATTGATATCATACAATAAAGCAAATAAAATAACAATTAAAAACCTTTCCATTAAACAAACCAAATTAATAAAGCAAAAAACAATTCAATCATATAAATCGAATAGACAATCTGTTTCTCAGTATGTCTACCTTTCATAAAAATATGAGGAATAGAATAAATCTTGTCATATTTAGACTTAACTTTTCCTTCATGATAATAACCAAAACTATCAACTCTTGCCTTCCCTCGAACTTTTAATAAAAATTCAATAAAAAAAGGCACAGAAATTATTATGGCTGCTTTCTCAATATTACCAAGAATTGCAACAGAAACAAGCACAGCCCCAAGAAGATATGTTAATGAATCCCCTGGAAAAATTTTTGCAGGAAATTTATTATACAGATGAAATGCAAGAAGTGCACCAACAGTTACAAATGCGAGTACTGTAGCCAAGATTGTTCCATTAACATAAGCAAATATTCCCAAAGAAGTAAGATAGATTAAACCAAGCCCAGATTCTAAACCATTATGTCCAGCAAGCAAGTTTACCATATTAGAAGCTCCGACAACACCTATTGGAATTAATATCAGAGGATAAAGAATCCCAAAATTAACTTGACCAAAAAATGGTAAAATTATAAAATTTGTACCTGCATTAACTGCCATCAGAGGGATAGCTGCAAAAACAGTCAATAATGGTTTGTGCCATCTTCTTAACCCAGTAGATTCACTAAAATCACTCTTTATAATTGAATCATCTGCATAACCAATAAATGAAATAATAACAATAGACAATAATGATGCAAACAAAAATGATAAGTTTATATCAAAATTATAATAAAAAACATTAAAAAAAACAAACACCATCATTCCAGCCAACAAACCAACAAGAACACCTATCCCCCCAGAAATTGGAACTAATGGTTTATCTTTCTTATTCTGATCCTTAACAATAAGTCCAATGGATTTAAGATATTTGATTAAATAGGGAATAAAAAGAAAAGATACTAAGAATGCAATAAAAACCGAGGATATCAGTAATAATTTCATTTTAAATTAAATCAACAATTAACATATTTAAATCTATTGTCCAATCTCCATTAATTCCGCAGGATATTCAGTATTCAAATATTCTTCATTAACCTGAATATTTGAGGGATAATTCAATTCCCAAATCTTTAGTGGACCAATCAGCCTACTATTATATAATGCTAAAGGAGATTTATCGGAATCATCATAAACCAATTCAAAATTATCAAACTGTTTATCAAATAAAAATAATTGAGTCCACAATGCAGAAATCCCTTTTTCAGAAACATATAATCCAGCTCCAAATTTATTTTGTTGAGATTGAACGATTGAAGGAATCATCCTAAAACAACCCGGAAATCCATCTTCTCCAAAATTAGCAAATTGATTATTCAAATAAACACAATTCATAGGGATAGTAACTTGATTTCCATTATAATTTATAACAACAAATGGCCTTTGAAGATTATAACTACCTTCAATTATTTTTATTGGAACAACAAAACCAATTATTGCAGCAACATTTTTTGGGTATATAACATCATTATAAACAAAATCTTCATCTAACCTATATCTCCCATTATAAATATAATTAGTTACATTATCTGCACTCGGCTTAGTTCCTTGCAAAGCAAAAGTTGTAATCCAACTATACCTATCATAATTAACATCAGATCCAATACTTGAATAAGCAGTATATTTCCCAATTTCATCACTAATTATTAATAGATGTGTTGAATTATGAGATTTCAAAAATTCCAAAGCTTCAATCTCACTTTGTGCAGTAAGAACATGCCTACCCATAAGATAATCCCAATATCCTACTGGATGTCCACCATCTACAATAGTTGCTCTTTCTCCACCAGCTTGAACCCAATATCCATAATCCCACCAATGTGCAAAAACAGAATCTTCAGCAGTATTCTCCCTAACCCATTTCATACCATATTGCCATTGGGAATTATAACTTGGACCTGTATATTCTGCAGAATTATAACTAGAATTTGCAAAGGTAAACAAGGTTCCATTTACTGGGAATATGAATATAAACAAAACAAAAAATAATCCTAGTACTCTATAACTTTTAGATTCAATTCTCATAATAATTTTGAAAAAATTATAAATGAAATATGCAGCCATGATTGAAATGATTGGACTAAAAACAAACAATAATCTAATTGCACTTCTCGCCGCAATAATCATAATCACAAACCAAATAAAAAGAAATATATAATTTTTATTAATTTTAGAAATTGAATTAAACAAACCATTATTCCTTGAATAACTTTTAATGTACAATATTGAAATTAAAGTAATAAAATAAACTAGTGAACCAAGATACAAAAATTTAGAAAATATGGAATCCCCATTCAAAAAAGAGCTTGGAGAATATTTACTGAATATAAATGAGATAATAAACACTAAATATGCCAAAGTTAATTTGGATTTAACTTTTCCAAGAGGTTTAAGCATTGAATAAAATAAAATAACAGAACCAATTAAAAACATCCAAAAGAATAACAAACCAAAATTAGAAAACCATTGAGTTACAAACGGTTGATTTTGTTCAGCAACCGTAACTGCAATTCGATCCCCACTCATAGTATTCAACATACCATTAATTATTTGAGATATTTGATCATACAATAAAGAAGGACCAAAAAATAAACTAACTAAAATGAATATAACAACAAAAGATATTAAAAATTTATTAACAGTTGGAGGAAATTTTGAAGGTAAAAATTTATCTAACCTCTTGATATGAATCTCCAAAACAAACAAATCAAACAAAATAATAAATAATGAAAAAATTGCAATTAGAGAAGTTATAGAATTAAAAAAACCAAACAAAGTATATTGAGGTGAAAAAACAAGTATAGTCAAAGAAATGATCAGCCAAGAAGAATAAGAAAGTACATCTTTCTTACTTAATTTCTCAAGAAACCATTCAATTAAAGCAAATGCTCCAAAGATTATAAATATAAACTTAAATCCTCCCCAGGTCAAACCAATCAATGCAGTTGAAATACCAGACAAACTACCGAAAATCAGAGAATTTTTATTTGATTTTGTTTGCCAAGAAACTACAAAAAAATAAAAAGCCAAAAACATAAAAAAAGTTCCAAGTGCTTCTTTATCAGAAAAGCCAGCCATTGTCCTATATAAAAAAGTTGGGATAACTGAAAGAAATGCAGTAGCAATTAAAGCTATTGAATTATTATTAAATAATCTTCTAACTAACAAAAAGAAAATTATTATTATAAAAAAGAACAAAATAACTGGATAAATAACATGTATAAATTCAAAAGTAATATTAGAATTAAAAATATTTAAAATTTTATACATAAAAACATTGAAATAAGATACTAATAACATTTCCCTAGAAGTTTCAAATCCTAATGGGACAGAACGTAACATATCAAATGTCATAAGTTTACCATGTTCAAGGATATATTGACCATATCTTAAAAAAACAAAGGGATCCAAAGCTAGTGGAATATATTTTCCAGTTGTAACATCTTTTAATAAATGTAAATTTCGAGTTCTAATAAAAGTTGAAAACCCGACAATCAATGCTAATAACAAATAAACTATCCAAGTAGACTTAGCTTTGATAAATTTACTAAAAGAATCAAATGATTTTTCTGCAGTTTCTTCAACTTTAATCACTTCTTCTTTTGAACTTTCAATAGTATCTTTTATTTCCATTCTAATCAATCAACAATAACAAATTTATAAATCTAACTAAAATAAAATTGGAGTAATAAACACTTCAATCAATGCAGCAACAACTAAAATGAAAATTGCAATTAAACTTAGATTAATAGAATCCAACATTATATGATTAAAATGTTTAGTTTCTAAATCATAATTGATCATAGCCACAGAAATTATACCCCCTGCCAAACCTCCAATAAAATACGCAGCAATTTCTGGAATTCCATGTAAACTATACCTTAACAGTCCCAAAGAGAATGCATGAACATAACTTCCAACTCCTATAGTCCCAACAGCTGCAGAATATAGTCCCAATTTAGTCTTAACAAAATCACCAATAGCTACAGAAATAACTGAAGCATTCCAAGTCAAAATAAAGATTGCCCCGGCACCATAAAAAAATGCAAACAATAAGCAAAATAATAAAACTTTAAAATTATTTAAAAAAATTTGCATAAAGATTGCAACAGGACTGACAACATCTCCCACAACATCAGAATTAATTGTTTTTATGGTTTCAGACTGAACACTAAATAATGCTTGACTTGCATCAATAGGCAAAAAAATATACCAAAAAGAATAAGCAACCACAAATCCCATAAACATAAACAATAAGAATCTAATAACCTTAGCATGCCTTTTCAACAATTTAACTTCATCTTTAATTTTAATATCTGCCTCTTCTTCCATCTTCATAGTTTTATACATTAAAGGAACAGATGCAATAACTGTAAGAAATACCATCACCAAACTTGAATGATCCTTGAAAATAATTATAGACAAAAATACTGCAATAGTCGCATAAATAATACCTATAAAAAACATATGAATTGGCTTCTCAACAGCCCTAAATGGATTAACAAAAGATTCTAGAGTCATAGATATAGTTTTGCCAACTTAATTTAAATAGTTTTTGG